>NZ_CAMHZR010000005.1:0-86017 GCF_946190325.1 Streptococcus mitis
AAACACCCCAAAAGTTAGATTTTTTCTGTCTAACTTTTGGGGTGCAGTTCAGTTCAATACTATGCGTTTTTCTTTTTGTTAATTTCAGTACATTGCAATATAAATCATTCTAATCACTACTTTTTTTAGATAAATACATCATTTGGATATTGAAGTTAAGCCCTGCTATCATTTCGATGGCAGAGCTTTTTTCTATTTATCGGATACTACAAACAATCTCACCATCTTCTTTTACAAAACCTTTATCCAATGATTTAGGTAAAACTTCTAATACTCTCTCTAATGGTCTACATAATAGCGTTCCTTTTTCCGTTACGACGATTAGACGATTTATCAAAATTGGTTCTATCATCATCGCGTCTATAATATCGTGTTCCGATTTAGCTTCTTGTAAATAATATTTTTCAAATTCTGGAACATTGGTACGTTGTAATTCTTTAGCACCAATACCCATCTGCACTAATAACTGTTATAATTCTTTTTCTTTCGGTGGTGTTTTCAGATATTCGATAATTTGTGGCCCAATTCCTACTGCTCGAATCATAGCTAGGACATTCCTAGATGTTCCACAATTTGGATTGTGATAAGTGGTTACTTGATTCATATATCCTCCTATTTTAGTTATTTTATAATGGGGGAGTGGTTAATTTTCATAAAAATCTCCCCTATTATTCAATACCATTAAATTAATCAACATATGATACTTCCCTAATGATTTTCTTCACATCTTCAACTTTCAATACTTTCCCAGAAGATACAACATCTTCATTAAGAACTAATGCAGGTGTAGACATCACACCATGACTAGAAATCTTTACAAAATCACTTTCGTGTTCAACCGTGATCTCTAAGCCTTCCTATTGGCAAGCCTGACGAACATTGTCTTCCAATGTCTGGCATTTTTTACAGCAGATCCTAAAACCTTAAACATCATTTGATTATCTGAAACTTGAGACATAAGTATTTCCTTCTAAAAAATAAACTATTGTACTATATTAAATAAATAACCAAATAAAAAAGTTCTTTTGAACAACAAGTATCAGAGGCATCTAGCTTATATTATACTTAGTATTCAGCACTTACATATATAAAAGTAAGAACTATCTCTTGTATCTCCCCTTGTATCAATGTAAAGAACAATTAATCTTTTATAACTGATACGGAACCATTTGAGCTAATTGCTCGACAACAATCTGTATAAACTTCGATAAAATCATATCCTCCATGTAAAGCAATGCTTTTGGCTTTATCGAGTCCACCAGGTAATGTCTCTCCTCGTTTATAATGCTCAATGATTTCTCCAACCAAGTCTAGGGTGTGCGCTTCGTAAGGTGCTCCTAAATAACATTTTGCTACAAAACCTAGGAGAATTCCATTAATATCCACATCTGGGAATTCCGACTTAATTGTATTAATAATTTCATTTACTTCTTTTTTATTATGAACATGTCCACCTGCATCTAGCTGATGAATAGCATCCATATATTCTTTAGACCGTGATTTTCTTAGAAGCCTATCTAGACTCAACTTATCTATCTGTGGTTGTTTTAAGTTAGAAGTCATGATATGGCTTGCTTGTGTTTGTTTTTGGGATTGAAATGAATTTAATATTGGTTTAGGCATCTATTTTTCTCCTAATTGTGTTATAAGTTATATTTTACTATTTAAGATTCCTTTTAATAATACTCTCAAAAAAGATCTTCCTTTACTGAATTATAAAAATGGACACGAAACTGAGATTACAGTTACCGTGTCCAAATAATGAACTGATTAAACAAGTACTTTTCTTGTTTTAGGTCCACTCTGTTTATGAACAAGTCCCTCTCCACCGATTGGTTTTCCAGATGCAGGAACAGCTCTTTCTTTCCCCCAATCTCTAATAGCCTCAATTTTTTCTGGGCTAGTTTGAGAGAGTGGGACTACGTTATTGAAAGCAGTCATGATATTCTCTTCATTGAGAATAAAATTGCTATTAGCAATAGATCGGTAAGCTAAATCTCTAACTGTCGATTCTAAGTCCGCTCCGGTGAAACCATCACTTATCTGAATGATATTATCAGCAAAATCTCCTTCAAATTCTAGACTTAAGTATTTTTTAAAATACAAAGCAAGTATTTCTTTGCGCTCATCTGCAGTTGGTAAATCAACAAAGAATAACTTATCAAATCTTCCTCTACGGAGAAGTTCTGACGGAAGCATAGACACATCATTAGCTGTTGCAACTACAAAAACTTGTTTTTTGCATTCTTGCATCCAGAATAAGAATTGACCAACCATACGAGTAGATACACCGCCATCATTAGCGCCACCAGTAGCTCCTGATAGCCCTTTTTCTATTTCATCAATCCATAAAATACACGGAGATACATTCTCAGCGGTAGTTAGAGCATCTTTGAGTTGCTGTTCAGACTGACCTACATAACTTCCTTGAACCGTTGCAAAATCTAAACGATATAATGGAAGTTTCCAGTTAGCGGAAATTGATTTAGCAGATAAAGATTTTCCGCATCCAGGGACACCTACTAGGAGTATTCCTCTAGGTGGTTGCAAACCTTTCTCACGTAACATATCTTTCTTTTCGGGAGTTAGCAGTTCTTTCTTTTCATTAAGCCACTTCCTTAATCCTTCAAGCCCTCCGACATCCTTTACAGAATCATCTACAACGATTTTTTCTAGACCAGAGATATCAGAGAATAGGCGATCTTTTGCAAATCTTATCTCATCTAAATCAGATTTTCTTATGCACTTATTTGCAATCAAAGCAGCGATAACGTTCTCCGCCTCGATTCTAGTTACCCCATTGAGAGCTGCAGCAGCTTCTCGAATATCGGAGTTGTCCCATTCAATCTGGATATCATTTCGATAGTCGTCAATGTATTCTTGAATTATCGAATACATTTCCTCTTCGTTAGGTAAATCAATTTTTACTGTCATACCTTGCCGTTGAAGTTGATTCCAAATAGAGGTATTGGTAAAAACGATTACAACGCCTCCAGTTTCATTGGCTAAATTGACCAGTGCTAAGACTTGTTTAGAATCGCTATTTTCATTACTAAGATCCGGAACCTCTGTCAGTACGATAGTTTGGTATTGTTTCTTTTGCATTTGGTCCGTCATGTAATCTATTGCACCATAAACAGATTTATCTTCGTTAACATTCTTACCAGAACTAAGATCATACACACCTTTGGTGAGAGTATGTACATTGAATGGAAGTTGTAATTCTTCAGATATTTCCTTTAACATATCTAATGTTCTACTTGGCTCAATGGTATTGATAGCAATAAAAGGGATTCTTGCAACTGAATATCTTGTAAGAAGTTCTTTGCTTTTTACTATATCGCTCATTTACTGTTCACCTTTATTTAAAAAAGAATTAATTTTATGATTTCTAATAATACTTGACATTTTCCCGCTTCGGTCCTGTTTTGCAGATTCTTCTAAAGATTTCTGCATACTATTAGCTTGTTCTATAACGAGATTTAAGTAGTGTTGTCGCTCTTTATCTGGAATTGCAGGAAGATTGATTGCTTCAGCTAAGAACGCCATTTCTTTTCTCAACGAAAGAATTGATTGAATGATAGCTCCCTCGTATCCTTGGGATTTTAGTAAATCATTTTGAAACTTATCTGAAGCTACATTCATACGGTAATTAACAGCGTCAATTAACTTTGTAGAGAAACGTTCTGCCACACCGTATTGCCATTCGATAGTCCCAGATTTCATCATTTTTAAAACTGTTTCATCATCATCTTTATTTTTTAAAACAGTTAAGACATTTACCCATTCTGAATATGTTTGTGGTTTATTCATTATTTTTGCCGTTTCCTTCTGACTAGCAATTGTGGAGGCACGATATCCCATGAAGGGAGTCCCTCAGCAAACACGCTCATAGGTTCTTCACTAAAATCCTCTTCAGTATTAATGCTCTTAAATGGAGTGGTGTTATTAGATGATAGCTTACTATTGCCTTTATATTGTTCATCCATGTCAATTACCTCCTCAAATTTTAATCTTTCTATTAGATGATGCCAACTTGTTTACATATTGTTCAGGTCTTATTTGTTCGAGGAAATCAAGGACTTTAGTACTTTCAGCATCTTTCTCTGCAAATTCAATTCTAAAGTCTACAATTTCAGCCAGAATAGCTCTTATAATTTGTTCACCATTAGCTCTCTTATTCTCGTACTGTTCTTCAATTTTCTTGCGACTTGTTTCAATGTTTTCAATATTAGATTTATGCTTAAGAACCATAAAAATCCCTGCTATAATAGCTATTAAACCTAAGAAAACATTGCCAGAAATCATCATCATTAAACCGATTACTCCGATAGCTATACCACCATACAAAAGGAATTTATCAAATAAACTTGGGAAGTAGTTTGCCAAAGTTTGTTCTTTTTCAGAGTCAATCTGAGAATTAAATTTTTCAACCAACTCGCTTTCGTTTTGGCCATCTGTTGATTTATCGTTAAAAGTATCCACATTTATTTCAATTTCGTAAGGAATCTTCATGCGATTTTTTGCAGTAACATCATTATAAGCGTTTGTTACCCAATCACGAGAAAGAGCCAGTGCAAATTTTTGGGTAGATATACTTGAGTGAGAAGATTCGGGTTTCATTGCTGCATCGGTAAGCAACTGGGTGAAATCTTTATGGGTTTCAAACGCAGTCACTTCAATACTCATGTTTTGATGAGCACGATTGTCATCTCCTCCGAAGTCAACCACAAACTGCTCGAATTTTTCTTGTTTTCGAAGAGCTAATTCCTCGTTATCAAAATCAGTCACAAGTGTGTCTAGAATATCATCTAATTGTTCTTTGACGCTTTCTGTAGACCCTTTCCTCTCAAAAATATCAGTTAAATAGTTTAACATTTGTTCATGAAGATGAGCACCTTCTAAAATATCCTCTAGAACAGGCCAACTATTACTATATTTTCTTAGGTTAGGGTATAAATCTTCATCTAGTTCGCTTCTTTTTAAGTTAATGGCTTCAGACCATTGTTCTGTTTGCCGTTCAGTAAAACCAGGTTTTTCTTCAAGTCGACTGAGCCATTCATTCATTTGACGTGAGATGACTCCTTCGGTATCAGCTCCCAAGAGTCCACTCGCAAAAGCATCTAAGATAATAATAGAATTTCTGTCAAGATTTTCTTCATCTTGATTAGCTAGATAACGTTGAGTCCACTTAAGGCATGCGTTCTTTCTGTTAGCTCTTCTACAAATTAAGGCAAAGAAAAGGGAGGTCTTTTCATCGTTTCGTTTAATCCCTTCCTTGACTGCTTTTTCAGCTAACTCGGGTTGATCATTTATCCATGCCGCTAATGCAACCAAGCATGGAGCAAGCCAGTAACCTGGAGTTGATATCATTAGTTCTTCTGTAGCAGTGCTGATTGTTTCTTTTTTGACAATTCCTAAATCATCAGCTTGTAAAATCCCTGTGGTAGTACGACGAACAATATCATAATGTCCGTATTTCTTCTCAATTTCTTGACGGACTTTTACCAGTCGAGTTTCAGCTTGTCCTAATCTATTAGCTTTTTGTTGGATATTCACAAACTCATGAAATTCTTGTGCTAAACTACCGATTTCATCGTACACGATTTGAAGATTTTCGTTTGCTACATCAACTCTAGCATCAATTGTTTGTAATCCTTCATGGATAGAGCGCAAGTTGCTCTCGATAGCTCGAAGATCAGCTTGATGTATTATTCTTTCAGCCATAATATCCCCCTTGTTAATGATTTCTAAATTAATTAGAAATAAAATTTGGCCACGGAATATTCTTATCTTAAATAAGTAATTATGTACTGAAAAACACGACATAAATTAGACATAATTCAGATAAAATATCCCAGAATTATTTTAGTTTCTCCTTATAGTAATAAGAATATCATAAATTTTTTTTTAAATTCAAGATACTTTGAAAGAAGAAGTAACGTCTCAAAAGAAGATACTGTCAATAATTATGTGTAAACACTCAAGTAGAGTTACGGATTGTCAATCAACGAAATCCAAAAACACCTCGTACAATTTATACGAGATGTTTTCATTCTTCCCCTACTCTCTAAATCTCTTTCAATTTTTCGAGATAGGCGGTTAATTCTGCTTGTGCTTCTGGTGTTGTGCCTACTAGCTGGCTGCGCATGTGTGCGAGTCTGGCTTCGACTTCTCCAATCTCTTTATTAATCTCTGCGAGTTGGTCGGCTAGGTCGGCGAGGGGAACAACGGGTTCTTCCTCAAAGGTATCGATATAACGTGGAATGTTGAGGTTGTAGTCATTTTCGACAATCTCTTCAAAGCTGGCTAGATGGGCAAACTTCTCGACATTCTCACGTTTTTGATAGGTCTCCAAAATCTTGGCAATATGGTCGTCGGTCATATTGTTTTGATTTTTCCCTTTTTCAAACTCTTTTGAGGCATCGATAAAGAAGACATCCTTATTGGTGCGATTCTTTTTAAGGATAATAATGGTTGTCGGGATAGAGGTGTTGTAGAAGATATTTGCTGGTAAGCCGATAACTGTATCAATAGCGCCTTCTTCTAGCAGGTGCTGGCGAATCTTTTGCTCGGCTGCTCCTCGGAAAAGAACTCCGTGAGGGAGAACGATGGCCATGACACCATTATGCTTGAGGTGGTAAAAACCGTGAAGGAGGAAGGCAAAATCTGCTTTAGACTTAGGTGCAAGAACTCCATAACTTGAAAAGCGAGGATCTTGCAGGAAACCACTATCTGCTGACCACTTCAGTGAATAAGGTGGGTTCATCAAAACCCCATCAAAATCTGTCGGCTCGGTAGTCGGCCAATCTTCGTCTAGGGTATCGTGGTTGCTGAGGTGATAATTCTCAATCGCAACCCCATGAAGCATCATATTCATGCGAGCAAGGTTGAAGGTCGAAGTAATCAACTCTTGACCGTAGTAAGAAATCGTCGAAGCTTCCTTACTATAGCGCTTGGCATTGAGCAAGAGAGAACCAGAACCCATGGTCGGGTCGTAAACTGACATCCCCTTTTGATGCTCGCGCCCTGCAAAGACAATCTGAGTCATGAGGTGAGAGACTGCTTGAGGTGTATAGAACTCACCAGCCTTTTTCCCAGAATCACTGGCAAATTGGCCAATCAAGTACTCATAAGCATCACCCAAGATATCACCAGCATGACCAGATACATTGAGGTCGTTGAGCTGTTTCATAACCTCAGAGATGGTCTTGTTTTGCTTTTGTGGGGTGTTGCCTAGCTTTTTCGCATAGAGGTCAATATCTTCAAAGAGATTTTCAAATTTTTCATTGGCCTGCTCGATATCACGGAAACTTTGGGCTAGGGATTCTAGCTGGAAGGTTCCTTCGTGGATAGACTGAACCAGCTTGGTAAAGGTTAGAGAAGGCTCAATCACATAGCCTAGCTCGTCATTTAAGACCTCGATGAGGTCTTCACGAATATCTGCATCTGCAAAGTTTTCCTCGTAGAGGAGTTGCGCTTGCTGGAAGGACTCAAAGGTCTCGTCCAACTTATCGCAGACGTCTTGGAGAATGTTGTCGGATAGATACTTGTAGAAAATCAAGCCCAAGAGATAGGACTTGTATTCATTGGCTTCCATCTGGCCACGCAGGATATCTGCCGCATTCCAGAGGGATTGGTAGAGTTCTCTTGATAAATCTGTTTGTGACATAGGGTCTCCTATCAATTTCTACTTTCATTCGTTTAGTGTAGCTTTTTATGGTCTTGGTATCTTATGAATTGAACACGACCTAAAAGCTGGGTAAAAAAGATAAACTGCCTGGTCTTCATCGAAGACCGTGCCAGTTTCCTATTTTTACTGGGCTTTTGACGGTCTTAGTATCTTAGATAAACATTTTTCTGAGTAGGGTTTGTTTGCTTTCTTTGAGCTGGTTGAATTTTTCCTCTTGCTTGGCAATGGCCTTGTCTAGGTTTTGGAAGAAAGAACCGATTGCTTCTTGTTCAGGGAGGGGTGGAAGATGTAGAGGAAGTTTCATCATTATATCCGAATTTAGCTTCGCTCTCCCTCCTCCCACTAGAAAAGGTTCTATGTTAATTTGTTTTACTGCAAATAGTAAAAAAATATTGTTTATCAAATCTTTTTTACCTTGAATAACATGAGCGTGATTATTTACCCAAACTTTTCCATTTACATATTGTACTGGATAATCTTTTAAATCACTTGCACCATCTTCGGCAATAAGAATGAACTCGCCATCATGTGTATAACCATCTACATAATCCTGTATCCCATTAGCCCCATAATATGGAGTATCCCCAGAAATTCTTTCATTTGCTGAAACTGGAACTCTTAAATTATCATACCTATTCGTAACTTCCCCCAACTTCACTTCCTTCCAGTCATCTTCAAATCCTGCGAAGCGAAGGGCTGGTTTGATTTGTCCTTTGGCTGGGAAAAGGAGCTTGAGGTAGGTTTTCTTCTGCTCCTTGAGCACCTCTAACTTACGCTGTTGTAGGCTAATAAGCTGGTCAATATCTTGGAAGAAAGAACCGATAGCAGTTTGCTCGGGGAGGGAGGGGAAGGTTAATACTCTTTCCTCCATCATTCCCTTGGTTATATGTACCATAGTAGAACCATTTGTATTTTGTTTAATTCTATCCTTATCCTTTTCTAAAAAAGTATAAAAATAATATTTATCTAAGATGTTAGAGTATCCACTAATCTTCCAAATATGATAATGATAAATAACTTTTTCTTCTTTCCATAATTCCGGACCAAAATTTGTTGCCCAAAGATATAATAAATCTCCATAATTTGCATATTTTGAATCTTCAAGTTGTAAATCAGAATAATACCACTTATCATTGGTGTTAAAATTTCCTACTCGTAAAACTCTGTACTCACCATCCTCAAGTAGTTCCTCTTGTTTATAGGCTCTACCATTCAATAATTCCGCAACTTCCCCTAACTTCTTCTCTTCCCAAGATTCAGTATATCCCGCAAAGCGATAACTTGGTTTCTTTGTCATACTATTCCCTTTCTATTGCTCCATTTTCGTATTTCTACACTTTAGATTTTCTTTTTTGATTTCTATTCTTCAATTTTGCCTATTTTGAAACAATAGATAGGCTGATTTGACAAGATAAAGTTAACCATCTAGCAAATAAGAAAAGTCAAATCGGTAGTTTATCTCCCCCTCAGCGGTAAGATATCCTCTGAAATCATGCGCATATAGTCCTCTTTGAGGGCTTTTTTGTATTTGAGTTTTGGTAGTGCCTTGTCTCCGTGGGCTTCCTTATAAGCCAGATAGTCCTGAGACTCGGTGATGGCTTTTTCGCCATTTTGCTTGTCACGTCCGATGCGGTAGTTGTCCACTACGAACTGGAGTTCATCCTCTCCTATCTGCCAATAATCTGCCGTTTCACGAATCTTTTTCTGGGTTGTTAGCTCAATCATCTCTTCCAACTTATGGATGATAGACTGACCCTGATAGCTCTTAGCATCAGCTTGGACATTCTGCCAGAGTTTGCAGATGAGGCTGGATAACTTGGGATTGGATTTGTTCAAATCTTCGATATAGTTATCTACCAGACTCTTTTCCTTTTTACCAATGAGGTTTTCCCGATTTTCGATTAGGGCTTGGATGAGAGAGAGGATATAGTGATAGTTTATCTCGTCGGTGCGGATGGATTCAAGCTCGTACTCTATATCCACGAGCACACCTTCATCTTCTTGGTCTTCTTTTCTGCGTCTGCGGAGTTCTTCGATGACATTTTGATATTGGCCGGCAAAGTTCTCGATGTCTTCGAGGCTGAGCCCAATCTCTCTGAGAATGACTTTCTCATCATAGTCCGAATAGACCTGTATAGAGGATAGGAGCTTGTCAAATTCTTGGAAGGCCTTGGCAAAGCGTTTTAATTCTGCATCTGTCGCTGTATCCAAATCAGGCACCTGCTCTGGACTTGGAGCGATGGCTAGTAGTTGATGAACCTTCTCCAGAAACTTGGCCTTCTCCTCCTGCCATTCTGGGGCTAAGACACTGGTTTCGCCACCATTTGAGTAAAGGCTCAGAGCTTCATCCACCTTTTCTTTAAAGCGATCAGGTGTTTGGAAGGTAACGATCTGGCCGAATTTCTTGCCTTCATCAAAGAGGCGATTGGTTCGTGAAAAGGCCTGAATGATATGCTGGGGTTTCATAGGCTGACGGTCCATGAACAGGGTCGATAGGCAAGGGGCATCAAAGCCTGTCAGCAAGCGGTCCACCACGATAACCAGGTCCAGCTGTTCTTCACGGAAGGCAAAACGTTCTTTCTTACGAGCCAAGCGGTCGTTGAGGTCACTATTGTAAGAAGCAATGGTGGCTAGGCTAAAGTGGGTTCCAAACATGGCATTGTAGTCTTCTAAACTCTCCTCCATGTAGGCTTGGTTGATATAGGAGTCTGCTTCATTTTCTGTCACAGAATAGGTAATGGCAACCTTAGGAAAGTCTGGCAAGACCTTTTTAACATTTTCCGAGATGCTTAGAGACTTTTCTCCATTTTTGACTTGCTTAATCAGGTTATAATAGGCCTGCGCACGGGCAATGCTTTTAACGGTCAAAATGGCTTCATAGGTTTTCCCCACCCCATTTTGGAAACCAAGTTTGCGTCTTGAGCGATTGAGAATGGCATCTAAAACCGCAAGCATGTGGCCTTCGTCATCATAACGCTCCTCGTCAATCTCATCTTCTGCCCAACCAGGCATGGTCGTCTGATACTCTACATTAAAGCCAAGAACCGCCTTGTCATGGATGGCTTCTTTGACGGTATATTGGTGGAGGCAATCACCGTACTGCTCTTCGGTCGTTTGAGCAAGGTCTCCTTTTTGTTCACGTTTATTTTCTGTAAAGATAGGAGTACCTGTAAACCCATACCAGAGAGAATTTGTAAAGAAGTGCTCTAGGTGGCGTTGGCGTTCAGGAGTCACTGCGCGATGGCATTCATCAACGACAAAGGCTAGTTTGAGTTGCTTGATACGATTGTAGACCTTTTGGTGACGTCCTTCATCAAACTGGCGAATCATGGCATTGATTTTCTGGATGGTCGTCACAACGACACGGCGGTCATCAGAAGCCAGATTTTTAACCAATTCCTGTGTATCATCAGTCTCGTCGATATCGATCATATCGTTCTCTGCGTAAGACTGAAAGGAACTGGTCGTCTGCTGGTCGAGGTCTGTCCTATCAATCACAAATATTGTCTTTTCGATAGATGGAATCTGGAGCAGATTGCGCGAAACCTTATAGGAGGTCAGGGTCTTTCCTGAACCAGTCGTATGCCAAATATAGCCCGACTGGCGCTTGCGACTGGCTTCACGGATAGCCTCAATGGCATGAACCTGATAGGGACGCAATAAAATCAAGGCCTTCTTGTCATCATCGATGACAGAATACTGCATGACCATCTCGTGGGCTCTCGGTATCGACAAGACAGACTCTGCAAAGTCAAATAGTTGGGGTTGGGGTCTGTTTTCACTATCCACCCACTTGGTCAAGAAGCGTTCATTTAGCTTGTTGGCTTTGGCAGCTGCGATGTAGCGAGTGTCTGTGACATTAGAGACGACAAACATCTGAAGACTTGAAAAAATGCCTCTGAACTGTCCTTCTTGGTCGTATTTCTTAATCTGACGGAAGGCATCCATATAAGGATGAGAACGGCTTTTTAGTTCAATTTGAATCATAGGCAGACCATTGATTAACAAAGTCACATCCCCACGGCGCTGGCGAATCCCATCTCCGCCTGTGATGACTTGGTTGACAACCTCATAACTCGATTTGCCACCAGCGACATTGTTTCTCCACAAGACTTCCAAGCGAATGGTGCCTAGACTGGCATCTTCACGTTGAACCTGCACCTTGGCAATGCCATTTTCCCCCGCTATCCACTTGGCTGCTTCGTAGAAGTTAACGAAATTGAGCTGGTTTTTGATTTGATTTTTCTCTGAATTTGTAAGGGGATGGTCTTGCAAAATGCGGACATTATTGGCTTCCAACTTGGCAAAAAAGTTTCCCCATAGGAGGTCTTCTGTATTTAACTCAGGTCGATACACCCATTGACTTTCTCCCTTTGTCAGTTGGTTAATCAAATCTCGCTCGATAGCCAATTCCTGTTTGGTTTTGGCTTTACCTGCTATAGGAATAGCAGTCTCGTCTTTAGGAGAGAGTCTCTGGCTGATATGGAAATTCTGCAAGGCTGCTTGATTAAGATGTTGCAATTTTTCAAGAAGAGCTTGCTCTGTCCCTTTTATGGCTTGATAGCCTGCCGTCAAGTCTTTATCTGCATCTAGGTAGTGATGCGGGTTCTTCTTTATTTGGATATAGCCCTGCACCAAATCTTCTAAACGTCCCAGCTGAATAGCAAGCTGGTTCTGGAGTTCCTGAGAATTGCTTCCAGATGCTTCTTTCTGGTTGATAGCTTCTAGGTATTCTACGATGGCAGTATAACTAGCCTGCAACTCAGGTGCTGAAATGATGAGCTCTTGTTCTAATTCTTTTGATAAGGTGTAAGCCATGTTCATACCCCATTTCTACAACGCAAAAAGCCTACCAAAAAGATTGGCAGGTTTTGAAAATGGGTATGAAAACGCGAGTTTATATATATGCAAGCTAGTTATTTGCTTAAATCTGAAAACCATAGGGACTCTTCCTTTTCATTCATACAAGGCGTTGCGACATCGAAAAAACAGCGCCTTTACTTCCTTCCATTGTACCATAAAAGACTAGTAGTGAAAAGGTTTTCTAGGGTATTCTCTCTAAATCTAGCAATAATTCCCTGACCTTCAAACTTCTACTAAAACAAGCAAAATCCCCTGCAAATCTACATTGCAAGGGACTTGTGTATTATTCTTGTACTTCTTTCTGAGCGGCTTTTCCTTGGTCTAGAAGGGCTTGGACAATTTTCTCATCGCGTAGTTTGACAGAATCGTTAATCATTTCTGCGGACTTGACGATGGTTGTTTCTAGTTGGGCACGTTTTTGACGGCCTAATTCAATAGCAGCAACGATGCCTTGGTTTTGCGCGACCAGACTTTCAGCCAGTTTGGTAACAGACTCAACAGCGACTGTCGGGCTTTGGGCAATTCTCTCCATCTGCGGAATCACTTCCTTGCTGGTTTCAGCTAGCATCTGAAGGGCAGCATTATTGGCATTTACAATGGCATCTGCCACGACACCTGATTTCATTGATTGTTGCAAAATACCAAGTTGGGCAATAGAAAGCTTCATTGTCGGAATCGTATTGCGACGAAGCATGCCCAATTTTTGGCGCATATCAGATGACACCTTCACAAGATTCCGCATCTGAGGTGTTGTTGCCCATGCCACATAGAGACGGCTGACATACTCGGTGTGCTGTTGTTCGAGGGTATTGACCACTTCTGCCATACGGGCCAATTCTTGAGACTTGGTCTGGTATTCTACCGTACTTGTATCTAGTTGGTCAGCTTGAGCTTTCAGTTCTGCAGCGCGATTGCCAGCTTCTGTCTGGCTAGCTTCGATAAAGGAAATCACTCCCACTAGATTTTCAATGGATTTGGTATTGTCCTCAATCAACATCTCAGCAGAGACAATATTTCGAGCTAGCACATCTTCTTGCTTGACTACTGCGGCAGCCATGCCATCTAGCTTTTGCTCCACTGTTTTTGAGTCAAAGTAAAATTCCTGTAGCGTATTCTTGCTCTTGTTAAACAATCGTTGCAAAAAGTTTGGTTTCTCTTCTAGCTCAGCAATTTCAGCGTTCTTGTATTTGACTACAAAGCCTTGCAACTCACGGTTGGTGTTCTTGAGTAGATCATCCACCTGGGGAATCTGCAATTTCTTTTGTTCTGACAAGATACGATTGACTGTATTGTTCACGCCTTCTACAGCAGATTGCCCAAAATCCAAAAGAGCATTTTGATTTGTGACAAATTGGTCTACTAACTGGGGCACGTGCGCTTTGATTCCTTCTTGCTGCTCAGGGCTCAACTTTTCAAGGAAGGTCAAGGTCTGGTCTGAGCCAGTATTGGTCTCGATGATTTGGGTTGTCTTATCCACCTTAGCTACGGTATTATTAGCAATCTGGTCAATATCAAAATTAAATTCTGTCATGGTTACTCCTTTATTTCTAACCTATTCTTTACGATCTTTTTCGAGGATACGCAGACTGATATCAAAATCACGCATATCTGTTTCATTGAGTTCTCTCAAGACTTGGTCCAGCTCAAGGTCAAATTGTTCGATGGCTGCTTTAGCTTGCTGCAAACGTTCTTCTGCCCGATTATAGTTTTTAGGGTTAGCCTTAATCTTTAAATAACCTTCTAAAATCGTTTGGAATTTCTCCATCTTCAAACTATGAATGGCAGTCAATTCTTCCTTATCCCCCTCAGCAGAGGTGGCAATCTTGTCTAAAATAGCCTGATGGTCAATGGCAATATTGGCCAAGGTCTGGGACAATTCTGGAGCTAATTCCTCTGGCTCCGCATTCTCAAGATCTACCTGACTTTCTCTATCCAAACGTTCTAGCTGAACATCGATGTTTGCCCTTACTGTACGAACCTTTTTGTCAATACGGTTATAGACATCATCGTCGATATAGGACTTGAGACGATCCGCCTCCTGATGAATTTCCCGCAATTCGATCAATACTTGATTAGCTAAACTCTTATAGGAATCTGAGCCCTTCTCTACCAAGACTCCCTCTAACTGCTGAATATCTTTGTCCGCCTGACGAATCCGAGCTTTTAAAAGCTCAATCCGATCATCTAGAGAACGATCTTGCAAAAGAGGATAGCGCCAACGTTTATAGAGACGATAACCACCATATCCTAGCAGGACACAAGCCGCAAGTGGAAGAGCATATTGAACCAAAAGGCCCAACAAGAACAGGAAGCCCCAAAAATAGAGACAGCCTTTCCAAAAACCATTACCCGATTTCATAAACATTCCTTATTTTCAATTTATAAGTCTATTTTAGCACAAAAGACAAAAATGAGGGCGGAAATTCCCTAGAAAAGAATTGATTTCTTTGATGTAGAATGGAGCTTGGTAGCGCGTGGTCTAATTTCAGTGAAGTGGACTCAACCACAGACTTCCGTGTTATAAGATTGGTGAATTTAGCATAGACTTAGATACACAAATAACCTTACTAGCCAATCTCCATACAAACTCAGAAATCAAGCTTTTAAGACAAAGCAAAAAGCCCACTGTTGTAGGCTTTCTGTAAGATATTTCTTAAAATTAAAGCATTTTGTTGTAGAATTCAACGACAAGTGCTTCGTTGATTTCTGGGTTGATTTCGTCGCGTTCTGGCAAGCGAGTCAATGAACCTTCCAATTTTTCAGCGTCGAATGATACGAATGCTGGACGTCCAAGAGTAGCTTCTACTGCTTCAAGGATTGCTGGAACTTTCAATGATTTCTCACGAACTGAGATCACTTGACCTGGAGTTACACGGTATGATGGGATATCAACGCGTTTTCCGTCAACAAGGATGTGACCGTGGTTTACGAATTGACGAGCTTGACGACGAGTAGTCGCAAGACCAAGACGGTAAACAACGTTATCCAAACGACGTTCCAAAAGAAGCATGAAGTTGAAACCTAGGATTCCGCCTTTGATTTTTGTAGCTTGTACGAACAAGTTACGGAATTGTTTTTCACCGACACCGTAAGTGAAACGAAGTTTTTGTTTTTCAGCCAATTGCAAACCGTATTCTGACAATTTAGAACGGTTGTTTGGTCCGTGTTGTCCTGGTACGTAGTTACGACGTGCCAATTCTTTACCTGTACCTGTAAGTGAAAGGCCAAGGCGACGAGCTTGTTTCCAAGATGGTCCTGTATAACGTGACATGTGAATGTCCTCCTGATATAAATAATATTTCGGTGGAAATAGTCACTTAGAAAGCCCTGATTCGTGCAGATGCCCTTCGCCTAAACAGCCAAGGTTACTTATCATAAGACACCTGTTGACGAGCTTCATGCTTTCCTGCTGATATTTCACACAAAATCCATTTTACCATGAATGGCTAGATTTGTAAAGGGGTTTTAAGCTTTATTTTCATTGCCAGAGAGGTTGAGAATGAGGGTAAAGGTACTTCCTAGGCCGTACTGGCTGCTGACTGTGATTTCCCCACCCAATTGATGGGCCAATTCACGCGCAATCGCAAGCCCTAAGCCATGACCACCTGTTTTCATATTGCGCGAAGTTTCGACACGATAAAGGCGTTTGAAAATATTCTCCAAATCCTCTGGGGCAATGCCCTGCCCCTCATCGGTCACACTGATTGAAAGCTGGTTATTCTCCACCTTAGCCACCACTTCCAGCTTGGTTCCTGGAGCAGAGTATTTAAAAGCGTTATTGACCAGATTCACCAAGATTCGAGAAAGCTTGGCATAATCTCCCTCAATCCGAGCAGACTCTGGGATTACCTGCAAATGGACATCTCGTTCCTCCTGCTCAATCAAGAACTGAAATTCACTCATGCACTCAATCAAGAGCTGGTCAAGAAAAATGCTGTCTTTGCTGGTCGTTTCCGCCTGATTTCTAGCCGTATTTAGGGTCAAAAAATTTAATTCCTCAACCAGTTTATTGAGTCTTTCCGTCTGACGTCCAATGGTTGCTAGATAATGGTCCTGTTCTCCTTCCTTGATAACCCCATCCAAAATCCCTTCTACCGTCGCTTGGATCGAAGTGATGGGGGTCTTGATATCATGCGATAGCTGGGCAATCATCAAGCCCTTTTCTCGCTCGCTTTCCTCCAAGGAATCAAATGTCGCCTGCAAATCATGGGACATTTCATTAAAAGCTTGGCCTAATTGTTGAAATTCTACAGGTCCTTGAACCTCCAGATTTGAAGGAAAATCCTTGTCCGCTACCCGCTTGGCATGTTCCTTGAGTTTGCCCAATGAAGTAAAGACAGGCGATAGGAGAAAGAGACTAATCCCAGCACCGATAAAACTAGCCACGAGAGTCATACCCACTAGGAAATAAATTTCTCTTTCTTCAATTAACATTCGCTGGATGGCCCAAAAAACCACGATAATCGTTAGGAGTGTTGAAATGATATACCCCACTAAAATATAACTTTTTAATTTCATTGACTACCTCGTGCTTTCTCAATTTTGTAGCCCAAGCCCCAGACGGTTTTGATGGTCGGTGTTTCTGT
The DNA here is from genome assembly GCF_946190325.1 of Streptococcus mitis. Lineage (GTDB taxonomy): Bacteria > Bacillota > Bacilli > Lactobacillales > Streptococcaceae > Streptococcus > Streptococcus mitis_CF. Next base: position 17,143 of record NZ_CAMHZR010000005.1, read on the forward strand.
ACTAGCATGTTTAGCCAATTCCTGTCGCAGAGCATGAATATGAACATTCAAGGTATTAGTATCATCCACGTAGTCTTCTTGCCAGACCTTTTCATAGAGGTCTGTTTTAGAGAAAACGCGCTCTGGATTGCTGGCTAAAAGCCATAGAAGTTCGAAGGATTTTACTGTCAAATCAAGCGCCACATCTCCGACTTGAACCTCATGACTACTGTGATTCATCCGTAAATCCCCAAGACTGACGACTTCTGACTCACCTCCACGATGAAGGCGACGCAAGATATTGTGGACACGCAAAACCAGTTCACGAGGGCTAAAGGGCTTGGCAATAAAGTCATCTGCCCCTAAGCTCAGGCCATAAATCTTGTCCTGCTCGCTAGTCTTAGCCGTGATAAAGAGAAAAGGCTGATCTGGAGATTGATACTGAACCTCACTAATCAAGTCATAACCATCCATCCGAGGCATCATGATATCTGTAATAATCAAATCAATCGCTTTTCGCTTGAAGATTTCCAAGGCCTCTACTCCATCATGGGCCACCAAAACCTGATATCCTGCCTGAACCAGATAGCGTTGATGAATATCTGTGATTTCTACCTCGTCGTCAACGAGTAAAATTGTCTTTCCCATCTGTCTCTCCTTTGAAAAAAACAGTGCTATACCACAATAGTATAACACTATTTTTATCTCTTTACGAACATTCTAATCGATATCTGGATTTTTCAAATCCTAGATAGAAAGTCTGTAACTAGACTAGTCATTTTCCTCTTTTTTAGCTTTCAAACCGAGTCCACCTAGAAGTCCGGCCAAGGCGAGTCCAAAGAATCCAATAGTAGCCATTGATGTTTGGGCTTCACCAGTATATGGAAGCATGTCTTTTTGATCTTTCATGTGAGCAGCCATCATTGGACTTGACACCTTGTTAGTAGATGCCATCTTGCCTTCATCAGACATTTTGCTTGAGGTTACCATAGGCTGGCTAGCATTCATGGTTTTGTCCTGCTCTTTGTTAGGCATCATCTTATCCTGGCTAGCAGCTGGCATTTTAGATTTCATATCATTGAGGGACTTATACCCATTCAAGTTCACTGTCAATTCTTTAGTCGCTACGAGATTGCTCAAATCAGCCTTGCCATCTTTAGCACCGTACACCTTGATAGTTGCCTTATAGCTTTGAGTGCCGTTTTGTTTTAAGAGGTCAAGCAACTCTTTATCTGATTTACCTTGAGTACCGGCCAAATCCACTTCATAGAAGTAGAGGCCTTTGCCCAATTTTTCTACTGGTGGAAGAGCAGGATTTTTAGCTGAACCGTTATCTGACCATGGAGCCTTGTCTGAAGCTTTCAAGATAAGGCGAGTCAACATACCGTCACCTGCGAAGAGTTCGTATGGAATAACTTGGTTAACACCGGCTGTGAATGGTCCAGGGAAGTTGGCTTTGTCTAGGTAAGTAGCCGGAACATCTACTGTATCTTTAGTATTGTCAGCCACGCCTTTTTGCACTTCAGCTGGAGTGGTCAAGCCATTCAAATTGACATTCAATTCTTTAGTCGCTACAAGATTGCTCAAATCAGCCTTGCCATCTTTGGCACCGTACACCTTGATGGTAGCTTTATAGCTTTGAGTGCCGTTTTGTTTCAACAAGTCTAACAAATCTTTATCTGATTTGCCTTGGGTTCCTGCCAAATCTACTTCATAGAAGTAAAGGCCTTTGCCCAATTTCTCTACTGGTGGAAGGGCGGGGTTTTTAGCTGAACCGTTGTCTGACCATGGAGCCTTATCTGAAGCTTTCAAGATAAGACGAGTCAACATACCGTCACCAGCGAAGAATTCGTATGGAATAACTTGGTTAACACCTGCTGTGAATGGTCCAGGGAAGTTGGCTTTGTCTAGGTAAGTAGCTGGAACATCTACTGTATCTTTGGTGTTGTCGGCCACACCTTTTTGCACTTCAGCTGGGGTAGTCAAACCATTCAAGTTGACATCCAAATCTTTAGTCGCTACAAGGTTAGTCAAATCGGCCTTGCCATCTTTAGCACCGTACACTTTGATGGTTGCCTTGTAGCTTTGAGTGCCGTTTTGTTTCAAGAGGTCTAGAAGCTCTTTATCAGATTTTCCTTGAGTGCCGGCCAAATCTACTTCATAGAAATAGAGACCTTTGCCCAATTTTTCTACTGGGGGAAGAGCTGGGTTTTTAGCTGAGCCATTATCTGACCATGGAGCCTTGTCTGAGGCCTTCAAGATAAGGCGAGTCAACATACCGTCACCGGCGAAGAATTCGTATGGAATAACTTGGTTGACACCAGCTGTGAATGGTCCAGGGAAGTTGGCTTTATCCAAGTAAGTAGCTGGAACATCCACTGTGTCTTTAGTATTGTCGGCTACACCTTTTTGAACTTCAGCTGGGGTGGTTGCTGGTTGAGCTTCACTTGCTTCACGGTCTTGTCCAGAAACTGTAGCTGCAGGACTTTCCACAGGTTTAACCACATCTTCTGTTTGTTTCTTAGATTCTGGTTTTGCTTGCACTTCTTCTTTTGGTGCTACTACCGGCTCTTTAGCACCTGCATCTGCTTTTTCTGGAGAGCTTGCAGTATCCAAGCTTGCTTTAGGTGTTGATTCTGCCTGTTCTGAAGGAAGAGCTACATCAACTGCTTTCTTGAGAACCTCTGCTGGTAAGTCGCTCTTTTCACTCACTGAAGCAGCGTCTGGTACGACTTGAGCAGGGGTTGGATTGACCACATCAGCACGTACAGAACTTGGTTGACCAACTAGGATAAAAAAGCCACTGGCTACAACAACTGAGGCAACACCGACACTAAGACGGCGAATAGACCAACGAGTATATCTTTGATTTGGATTGAATTTCATAGGATTCTCCTTAGAGTTTTTCTTTATTTGATGACTCTAGTATAATCTCCTAAAATTAAAAAGGATTAAGAAAAAGTTAAAATTTTTCTTAAATCCCTCTTATAAAATACTTATATTAATTAAATCCATAAACGGATTTGGTGATTTGATAGACGACATCGGAAAGTTTGCGGGCTGGCAAGACTGAATGTTTGGTCAAACGACTCAACATGGTCTTACGGATAGCCTGAAAGACCTCTGGATTTTCCTGCTGAATATAGGTCCACAACTCCCGTTTTTTGGCCAGATGCTCTGCTGTGCCTGCTCGGTTGAGCAAGGCACTGGAAATCACCGTCGTGATTTCAATATGATTCAGCAGATATTCTCGCATTTTGGGGTGGCTTACTTTGGACAAATCAAGCTGGTCTACCAAGAGTCGATTGACCTTAAGTTGCTGGTCAATGCGCTTAATCATCACTTGCTCATTGACAGACTGGTCTTCACGCCCAATCAAATAACGATAGAAATCAACAGGTAGATAGTACATGGTCTTGACCTGCTGAAGGGGGGTAAAGACAAAGAGATTATCGACATAAAAGGTATGCTCAGGCAGTTGGAACTGGCTCGCTCTCAACAAATCTGTCCGGTAAATCAGCGAGTGCATCATGATATACTGGCCTTTTGAGAAATTTCCAACCTGGTCCCAGCCAAAAATCTGCTGGACAGGCAAGACTGACTCGTAACTCATACTCTTCTTACGAGACTGGCCTTCCTTTTCATAGACAAAATTAGTCACAAAGGCATCCACTTCCTGCCCCTGGCTCTCTAGTTCCTGCAAGGTTTCAAGAATTTTCAAGTAGGCACGAGGATCCACCCAGTCATCACTATCAACTACTTTAAAATAACGTCCAGAAGCCTCCGCCAAGCCGCGATTGACCGCACCGCCATGGCCTTTATTTTCCTGATAGATGACTCTAACGAGGCTAGGATACTTGCTAACTAAACGCTCAGCTATTTCCTGAGTCTGGTCCTGAGACCCGTCATTGATAATCAAAATCTCAACTTGCTCACCACCAATCACTAGCGACTCCACACAGTAATGAAGATAGGCTGCAGCATTATAGCTAGGGATGGCGATAGACAATAACTTCATGATCTACTCCTTTAGGGGACTGATTTTTTCTTATACTCAATGAAAATCAAAGAGCAAACTAGGAAACTAACCGCAGGTTGCTCAAAGCACTGCTTTGAGGTTGCAGATAGAACTGACGAAGTCAGCTCAAAACACGGTTTTGAGGTTGTGGATAAGACTGACGAAGTCAGTTACCTATACCTATGATATCTACGGCAAGACGACACTAGTATGGTTTGAAGAGATTTTCGAAGAGTATTACTCTCTCTTATCACTTCTTCCTATTTTACCATAAAGTCCAGTTTTAGAAGGACTTTTACTAGAATACAAGGGGTTCTAGTCTCAATTGGAATACAGGTCTCTCTATTTGCTATTTTGGACATCAAAAAAGAGGGGATTCCCCTCCTTACGAATTTAATTCTGCCAAGTCATCTAGATATTGGTTGTTAATGACCGCCAAGATATAGGCATCTGCTTTCAAGAGGTCATTAGGACCAAACTGGACATCCAGTGGTGAATTTGCCTGTTCACGAAATCCTAGGACATTGAGGTTATATTTGCCACGTAAATCTAGCTGGCTCAGGCTTTGACCTGCCCAAACACTCGGAATCTTCATCTCCACGATAGATACATTTTTATCCAGCTGAAAGACATCAACATTGTTATGAAAGAGAATGGTCTGCGCTAGAGACTGCCCCATTTCATACTCAGGTGAGATCACCGAGTCAGCACCGATTTTTTCTAGCACCTTCTTGGCTGTCTGGCTTTTGACCTTGGCAATAACCCTTGATACTCCTAGACTCTTACAATGCATAACTGCAAGCACACTCGACTCTAGATTTTCCCCTGTTGCCACTACAACCGTATCACAGGTATCAATTCCTGCAGTTCTGAGGAGTTCCTCATCTGTAATATCGCCCACAACTCCACGCGCCAAAACTGGCTCAAATTGATTGATACGCTCAGCGTGGTCGTCAATGGCAATAATATTCATATCTTGCTTGGCTAGGGCCGTCAGGACACTACTCCCGAAAATCCCCAAACCTAAAATTCCAATCGTACGATCTGACATAGTTCTTCCTTTCTTATCCAATACTAATATCTGCTTTCATATACTGAATCAAATCTTTCTTATCAGGCTGGTAATCCGCTAGACTGACCAGCAAGGTCAAGGGACCGATACGGCCAATAAACATGAGTACCATGACAATGCTGAGAGCTAACTTGCCCAGTTCTGGTGTCAGATTTGCCGTCACCCCAACTGTCGCAAGGGCTGAAATGGTCTCAAACATGAGGTAGATAAATCGCGGTGTTCCTTCTGCCGTAATTCCCAACAACATCAAGCCCAACAAGAAGGTCATCAAAAAGATAATGAAGACACTAAAGGATTTTTGGACTGTTCGAGCCTCAATGGTTCTCTGCGCAACATTGGCATGAGGCAAGCCCAGCAATTCACTACGCGCAAAGACCAACAAGACAAAGAAAGTCGTAATCTTGAGCCCCCCAGCCGTCCCTCCAGGCGCTCCACCCAGAAACATCTGTAGGATATAGATAAACAAGGTCACAGGTCGAGCTTGAGTATAGTCAATAGAAGCAAAACCGGCCGTTCTCATGCTGACGGTTTGGAAAAAGCTGACCAGCACTTTCTCTGGCACACTGAGATTGCCAATGGTTCCTGGATTGTGCCACTCCGTAAAGAGTGTGGATACTGTCCCAAACAGCAAAATCCCTGCAGTCAAGAAGAGGACTAGTTTGGTGTGGAAACGCAGACGGCGTTTTTTCTTCTTGTCAAACTGGGTTGCCAAGTCAAACCAGACCATAAAGCCAAGACCACCTGTGATAATCAAGCCAGCAATAACCAGATTGATTAAGGGATCCGTCTGAAAAGCCACTAAACTGCTACTGCCGAAATTATCAAAACCAGCATTACAAAAGGCTGAAATGGCTAAAAAGATAGAGGTGAAAATGCCTCGTCCCCAGCCGAACTCAGGAATAAAACGGAAACTTAGTAGAAAGGCACCCAAACCCTCCACTAGAAAAGTCGTCAAAAAGATGGAGCGCATAAAGGCCTTCAGCGACCGAGCCTCCCCGTAACTGAAGCTCTCCTGAATGGTTTCACGACTGCGAAGACTGAGCTTTTGCTTCCCCTGAATATAAAAGACCCCGATAAAAGTCATGAGTCCCAGACCACCGATCTGTATCAAGAGCATACAGATCAACTGCCCCCAGACATTATAGGTAGTAGCCACTGGTTGCGTAAAAAGGCCAGTCACACAGACCATGGACACCGTCGTAAAAAGATGGTCAAAATAAGTGGCCTGAGAACCATTTGCCTGAACAAAAGGCAAACTCAAAAGAAGAGAGCCTATAAAAATAACTCCAGCAAAACTTAAAAAGATCCGACGAGCTGGCGAAAGTCCACCCAAGGCCCTTTCAATTTTTTTAAGAAATAATTTGAATAACATACATCCATTGTACCATAAAAAGAGGGAGAGTAGCTATATCTGAGAAGTTATCTCAAGGCAGAGTTCCAAGGCCTTCTCAAAAGCTTCTGAACCCCAGTCACGACTATCGTACTGGTCCAAGTCTGCTAAGGAATCAGCTGTGAACAACAATTCACCCCAGAGAACCCCTCGCAGTTGGGCTACTGCCGCGAGCGCAGAACACTCCATCTCCACAACAGCACAGCCTTCTTCCTTGCGATAAGCCACCTTTTCAGCCGTTTCTCGGTAAAAACCGTCTGTCGTCCAGGTCATGACTTCTTCATAGGGAATCCCTCTGGCTTCCAACACTCGCTCAATGGTAGCAATAGCCTCTGGCTGAATTTCCATATAACGAGAAGCTGCCACATAGTGATAGCTAGCACCTTCGTCTCGTAAAGCCCGAACAGGGACTAGAAAGGCATTTTCTTCTATATCAGCCAGAACACCACAGGTTCCAGTGGAAATAATCTGCTCCACACCATATCCAATCAACCAATCCATAAACTGGGCTGCTGGAGCTGAACCAACAGGAGCCTGAGCCAGACAAAGTTCCTCGCCCTTGTAGCTCATGACATAGACTGGATAGGTCTTGGTGGCAGAAACAAATTCACCGACACAGTCCGCCCCTACTTCCTTCGCATAGCGGTCAATCTCTTCACCTAAAAATGCATAGACACACTTCTTGGGCAAGTGCAAGTTCAGCCCCTCGTGATTGGGCATGATAACCGCCTGAGGATTGTCATCAAACTCTAAAATGGGAATCGCATGTTTCTGAATCATAACCCACCTCCTCTGATTTTGTACTATTGTATCAAAAGCTGACAGAGTGTCAAGGAGGGGAATAGAAAAAAATATCCCAGTTACGAAATACTTTAAAATTTCTTAATGAAACAAACTTGCTAAGATATGGAGTAGGTAAATGTGGGCTGGGTAAAAGATGATAAAACCCATAAAAAAGAAACAACCTCCGCTGTTCCTTCTTACTTCTATTTCACATCTATCTCCTTAATCACGCGCGCAGGATTGCCAGCTAGAACAACATTGTCTCCAAAGGACTTGGTAATCACGGCCCCTGCTCCTGCCACTACGTTATTTCCCAGTGTCACTCCAGGAAGGACAATAACGCCACCTCCAGCCCAAAAATTGTCACCGATGGTGATGGGCTTTCCGTATTCGACCCCTGAATTGCGTTCATGCGGATCCAGCGGATGGAGTGGGGTTAAGAACTGACAATTGGGGCCAATCATGGCATTGTCTCCGATACGAATCGGGCAAACATCCAGCATGGTCAAGTTCCAATTAGAATAAAATTTTCCCCTAGATGGATATTGACTCCATAATCGACCACCAGGCGTGGATTGACATAGAAATTTTCCCCAGTTGAACCAAACCAAGTCTTGATAATCTCCGCCCCCTTCAAGGGGTCTGGCTCCTGGTTAAAAGCAGCCTGTTTCTGGCGAGAAGCCTGAGCCAAGGCCCGCAACTCGGGGTCAAACGGATGATAGGGTTCCCCTGCAATCATTTTCTGGTATTCACTGGTCATTGTATTCTTCTCCTTGTTCCCTACTATCATATCAAATTTTCTACATATCCGACTAGGATAAGGGGTACTTTCTACAATTTATGCTCTGATTTTTATCACATCTTGCCTATCTTGCTAAGCGAATACGGGGCACAATTCCGTCTAAGTCTGTGATTTCCAGCTGGCTAGATGTCAGCCACTTGCTTGGTGCATCAACTTCCTGTACTCGCTCGGCAATCATTAACAGTTCTTCTTTATGTGCGACTTCGATGACATAATAGGCCAAACCTGGCAAGCCCTGCTTACGCGGGGCCAGACCTTTTCCACCCCATTCATTGACTGCTAAATGATGATGGTAATCTCCAGCTGCAATCCAACTAGCGCTAGGCACACTTAATTTATCCTCTAGTCCTAACACTTTTTGATAAAACTGGCTGGACTTTCGACTATCCTTGACGGAAAGATGAATATGCCCCATTCTCGTACCTTCTGCTAGGATAAAGGGCTCTACTCTTTCTCCCAACTCATAGATGTCCTGCGCTGCAAGGGCTTCCGTCACCCCGATAATGCGTCCATCTTCTCGAATATCCCATGTGGAAACTGGTTTATCTCGATAGAGTTCAATGCCATTTCCCTCCAAATCTTCCAAGTAAATGGCCTCACTGTAACCGTGGTCTGCACCGCCGACAAGAGGAATCTGCAAATCTGTCAGGTGTTTCAAGACATCAGCCAAAGCCTTGCGTGTCGGCAGGAGAATGGCCAGATGGTAAAGGCCATAATGTTCCCTTACTTCTCCACTCTCTTGTGCTTGAATCAGCTGAACCAAGGCTTTTCCACCAAGTCCTAGAATAGCCTCTGTCTCAGTCTGTGATAAGATTTCCAAACCAAGCACTTGCTGATAAAAGGTTGTTTGACTTGCCAAATCCTTTACATTTAAAACTGCCTCTGCTAAATAAATGTGGCTCTTGTATTCATAGATCATAACTATTTCTCTCTTTAATTGTAACTTTAATTGTTACAATCATTATATAATTTCCATCAAGAAAGTCAAGCCAGACAACTTATAGATTATGATTCTGTAATCTTGTCTATATGGGATTATAACGAGAGAATTTACAGAAAATTGACAATAAAGCCACCGAAATTTTTTAACCAACGCTATGATAACTCTCATCTCAATCCCAAAAAGAAAAGGAGCGGATAGAATATCCTACTCCTTAATCTTGTCAAAAAATCTAATTAGAATTAGTCTTCTTTTTTCTTGCGAGCAACAAGTCCAAATCCACTCAAGACTCCAAGAAGTCCAAGTGCTGCTAGGCTAGCATTGTCTGCTGTACCAGTGTTTGGAAGCTCTGCTTGTCCTTTAGCTTCTGATGAAGCTGCTGGAGCTTGTGGTGCTTCACCATTGACTGGGGCTGATGGCATCGCTGGAGCAGCTGGGTTAGCCGGTGTTGTTGGCTGACTTGGGTCTGTCGGTTTCACCGGACTTGTTGGGTTTGTTGAAGGTCTTGCTGGAGAACCTGGTTGAGATGGAATGAGTGATCCTCCATTTGTAGAACCTTCTTTTTGAGGTCTTCCATTTGTAGTACGTTTAAATACGTGGATGACATCGCCAGTTTCTTTAACATTTATTGTTTCTACTAAGGCATATCCTGGGATCTCTCCAGCTGGGTTATCACCTTCAGCTAATGGTTTCACAGGTTTACCATTGACATCTACCTATACTGTAGAAGGTTTGTCAGATGTTGTTGGTTTAAAGATGTGTGTTACTTTGCCTGTTTCTGGGTTTGTAACTGTTCCTACTAGTTCGTAGTTAGGAGTTGATCCTGCTGGGTATGTTCCTGGTGTTACAGGTTTGATTGGGTTTCCTTTTTCGTCTACCCATTCAGTTGTTTTACCTTCTTCGATTGATTTCTTAACTTTTTCAGCTTCTTTCTTAGCCTCTTCCTTGGCTTTTTCTTTTTGCTCTGGAGTCAAGCTTGGATCTTTATCAATGTTCTTGATTTTTTCTTCCAAGTCTTTATCGACAGATTCTTTCGCTTTAGCTTTTTCTTCTGGGGTTTGATTCTCCTAGGTGATGATGGTGCAGCAAGATCTCAACGACTTCAAAGTCCAAGGCATCGTCGATATCATAAGAATAGAGTTTGGGCATTTCATAGGCTACTGTCTTATCCGTGTAAAAGGTCTCATCTCGTAGGTAAAGGTCCTTGCGAGAAATCCAGATGCTACCATTGGGATAGTAATAGACAGGTTCTTTTTGCCGAGCATAGTGCTTGGAAACCTGAGGTGGACGGATAAATGTCGACTCCTCCAACTGCAAGAAAAGACTACGACTCTTGTCTGCCTTGACACAAGAAATCAGATGGTCGGCGCCAGACTGACAGTAGAGTTGGTAGGACTCGATGAGGTGCTCCACCTCTCTCAGGGGCGAGGTCACCTGTAGATTCACAAAGACCTGGTCTTCCTCAAAGGGCTGCAAAAAGTCTCGTAAGGTCTCTAAGCTAGAGGTTGTTGATAGGGCCAATTCTTTTGGTCTATGGACACAACGAATCTCTGGATAGGCTTGTCTACAGAGTTCTAGATAGGCTAGTGAGTCTGAGGAAACCCAGATGTCACTAAATAACTTGGAGGCTAGAGCGACTTCTATGGTGTAGAAAACCAAGGGTTTGCCTGCAAGCGGTTTGATATTTTTATCCACTAAGCCGCGTGAACCCGAACGGATTAAAATCACGGCTATGGGTTTAGATTTTGCTTTCATATAGTTTTCCTAGAATTGAGATAAAAAGGGCAGATAGGGTGGTGATGATGCTATTTAACCAAGGATTAGGGTTAGCAAAGAAACCACTGTAATGATAGAGAACCAAGGCTCCTAGACTAAAGACCAGATAGATTTTGGCTAACTGTAAACTCGGTTTTTTGAGGAGTAGGACTAAGAGGTACAAACCACCTATCACACCTAGTGTCAGGCCCATAAAGCCGTTAATCCACTCATAGATGGAGTAGATTTCTGCATTCATGAGTAAGAGGCAGAGGAGCCAGGACAGACCTGCTAAGACAAAGGATAGAAGGCTTGGCGACCAGCGAATCTTTGACCAGGCAAAATCCAACTTCAAGCAGGTCACGATTGCATTCATACTAGATGAAACCGTGGATTGGCCTGCTGCCAAGAGAGCCAACATGATGAAACTACCAAACCAAGGTGCCAGACCTTCCCGAGCATAGGCAATGAGAACAGGATTGGTCGATGTGGTGGCGAAATTTTCCTGCCGAATCAAGCAACCAATCAGATAGAGTAAACTGGCAATCCCAAAGGACAAGAGTCCCTGAAACCATAAGATTTTCCCAATTTTCCGACGTCCCATTTTGCTGTTAAAACGTTGAACGATATCCTGCGAAGAAACGTAGGAGAACAAACTACTAAAACCTGCTCCTGCAACTAAGATCAAGACCGTCTGCCCATCCAGTTTCTCTGCAAAGTGAGAGAGTTGTTGACTGCTATTCATGACTAAGCCAGATTGGGCAATTCTTGGTAGAAAAAGGGATAGTATAGCTAGCAGGACCAAGCCTTGAAAGAAATCCGTCCACAGCACAACCAAGAGACCACCCCTTGCCAGATAATAGACCGTCAAGAGAAGGAGTAAACCTGACAAAATCAGCTGATTGATAGGGATAAAGGGCTCTAAGGCCTGAGACAACAAGTAGGTCACCACTGCTATTCTCCCCAACTGGTAGAGGATGAAAAGCCCTGAAGCCAGTGAACGAATGCCCGCCGATTGAAACTTGTCCTCTAAAAGATGATAGGCTGTCTCGTAGTTTCCCTTTTGATAGAGGGGCAAAAAGTAGCGATGAGCCAGCGGAATGGCTAGAAAGATGCCACACTGGGCAAACCAGAGATAGGACCTGCCTGTATAGGCATTCCCCACCAGAGTCAGAAAGGAAATGGGGCTAAGCAAGGTCGCAAAGACTGAGAAGGCCAAAACTGTCACAGGAACAGCTTTCTTAACCCTATAGTAGTCCTCTTCGCTCCCTTTTTTGCGATAGGCAATCCAGGAAATCAAGCCGAAATAGAGCAATAGGGTGACTAGAATTCCCAACATCCTAGAAGTTCCTATCTAGTAGTTCTCTGTATGTTTGAGCTACTTTTTCTGTAAACATTGGTGGTAAAAACTTCGTATCATACCCTTGTTTCGCCAAAGTATCAGTCAACACTTCGCTAGCAACTAGGTATTTGTTTGTCTTGCGCAGATTGGCAAGACGTAAGTCTCGCATGATATCTTCATGAACGACTTCATAATAATTTTTGTCCGTATTTTCCATATAACGCCAGAGGCTGGGTTTGGGAACAAGTTGTTGGTCATGGATAAAGAGGTAGGTTTGCTGGGCCCATCTGGCTAAAAACTTAACCAGCAAGTCCTCTTCAGAACGGATTTCTCCTCCTATGCGGTAGATGTATTCTGGGTAAAAGATAGTGACAATTCTCGACATGCTATACACTCTTTCTCTCTTATTTTCTGCTTACAAACGAAAAACCACCCTCACAAAAAGGCGAGGGTGGTTAATCCGTTACAATGCTTGGGGATTTCCTAGCAAGTTCCCCCTCAAAAGGACTTTATGCTATTCTATCACAAAGACTGACCATCTGCAAGGTAGACTGGCTTAGACAGGATAGCTTGGGGGAGTTTTCTTATTGTTTGTAAATCGATTCTCTGAAATCATCTGTGCTACGTAGATAGGCATTGTAGATTTTTTGTTTTAACAAGTGGACCCAACTTGCAGGTGCATGACTTGTCGTACGGTCAATGTTAGCCACATCTTTTGCCATTGCTTGATTAATGAGTTCTTGCATTTGGGCAGCTGAACTAATTGTAATTTCCTTGCTGCTGTTTGGTACACCAAGTTCGTACTGAATGGTGATTGGTTTCAACTGACCTTGCTTACGAATACGTTGATTAAACATATCCTTCTTGAAATCAGACCATGAAGCGTATTGGTTGGCAAAGACATTTTTCAATACGAGGCTATCAGTAATGAGTCCCACATCTTTCCTAAGCCAATCTGAATAGGTAATGTCCCCGTTTCGTTTAGCTTCTTCTGCATATTGGTTGGATACATATGGTAAGAACCCATCTTGATAACCTTTTTCTGCCAACAATTCGTAGGCTGTCTTTCTAAACATGATGTCACCAGGCGCACCCTTTGGATTGCTGAGGGCAGCATAAATCGGTGAGAACATGCTGATAATATGATAGCCATTACGAGTATAGTCACTCTTATCACGATAAGCCCGACGGTTGATAATATCATTGTCAATCAAGGCATCCAGACTAGTTAGTTTACTTACTTCAGCATCTGTCAATGGACGAACAGAGTTTCCAGCATGAGTTTGTTTATGGTACTTGTCCTCAATGTAGAAATTCTCTATTTTTCTAAACCATTTTTTCTTGACATCGTTAGACTTAGTTAAAATGGCATTGGCTTCCATAGCGTCCAAGGTATACAAGACATCGTACATACCGTGTACATACTCTTGCAATGCTGCGGCTGATGTGAAGCGACTTGTCGGATCATAAGTATGCAAGCGAGTTGGTGAATTCTTATCCCCTTTATAGAGAGTATTCAAGACAATAGCATCCTTATCTAGACTGTCAGCAGATTGCAACAGTCCTAAGGCATACAACTCTGCTCCCAATCCTTCACGACGACCTTTACCTTCAAAGTAAATATGTCCATCAGAATTATGAACCATTTCATGGGTATAGACTGATGTTCCGTATTTATCCAACAAGCGGTCGCTGACATAGTGGACCTCAGAACCGTTGGCATAGGCCCCGGCTCCTTTACTTTCCCCATACCACTTACCAGTTGGTCCAAAGAAGTTGTAGATAGAATCAATGGCCTTATCAGACAGGGTAGCCCAGTAATACTTGCTATTGCTATCTTTCATACCAAAGCCATCTGACACCATGACTGAACGGAAGAGTTTTTCTTTGTATTCTGGTGAAAGGAGATGATACCAGATATCGTAGTGGTCTCGTTGCCATTCAGCCGACTGGTCGACCTTAACACGGACATACTGACGCAATTCCTCTCCTAACAAGACTGTATTATTAACACGGTCACGGTAGCGTTCGTAGCCACCAAAGGCCAAAGTAGAAAGGTTTGAAATCACATAAACATCTTCTTCTGGCAATGTTAATAACGGTAGGAGCATATTTTTTAATTTCCAACTTGGTGCCGTAATACGGTCATAGACTCCCAGCGTATAGTTACTATCTGGTGTTGCTGACTCTTGTTTGGCACGCACTTCTGGAATCGCTGATTTACTCTCTACGATATAGGCCTTGGTATTTGTCTTCAACCATTCATTATTGGTTTTGGTTGGTAGGAAGAGTTTTCTGTAAGACTCTAGTAAATCAGTCACTGTCTTGCGACCTTTTGCAGCGGCCAGGGTTGTTTCATAGGCACTTGGATTATTTGATGCCTTGAGATTTTCCATACCGCTCTGACCTAGGGCAATGATAGTATCCAAGGTTGAAGCTGTGCTATTGCCATCAAAGTCAAACTTATAGGTATTGAGGTCCTTGGTATTGATGTGATCATAGTTGATATTGTACCAGCGATTGAGGTAGGTCAAACCAAGCAAGAAAGCTTCCTTGTTGTTCTTGATTTTCTCACTGATGTAGGTCGCTACACTATCTCCCATCGTATTGATAGACTTGTCCATGGTTAGCACTTTACGGAGATGTTCGCCAATATTGGCCTTAACTTTTTCAAACTCTTTGTCCAAATATAGCGGATCAAGCGACGCATCTGCCTCAATACCCAGAACTCTTCTCATGGCTGCCGAGTCATATTCAACTCCTTGCAAATCTGCTAGGACCTGATTGGTCACTTTTGTATAGTCAGATAGAAAGGCCTCTGGTGTATAGATAAAGTTTTTTCCTGCTACGCTGTACTCTGCAATTTGTGTATTTTTGAAGTCGTCTTTGTAAGTGACATCTAGATAACTGATTGTATTGTCAGCAAAATGCAACATCAGTTTATTGATCGCTGCTTTATTGGCTTGAATATCTGTGATGATGTCATTGTCCTTCATTGGTACAACATCCAGCAGTTCTGTAGTATAAAGCTTATCAGTAGGATTGACTTGATTTCCATAGTGAACCACTAGCTCTTTATTATAGAAAGGCATCAATCTCTCAATATTGTGATAAGCAACTTTTCGACTAGCTTGACCTTGGCTTAACTGAGTATAGTCCACACTGTGCTGATTGGCCTTTAGTGTTTGACCTGTATCGTTTAGTGTCACTGTCATCCCATAAGACTGGACCTTTTCTCTGGCCTGGTCTTGGGTGATTGGGGTCGCATAGAGATCGGCCTTCTTGTTCTCGGCAGTGCTGGCATCTTTGATGTCCGCTCCCTTATATTGGTCTCCTGTGATGGCATAGCCGTCTCCAGTATTGACCGTGCTAACAACATGATGGATACGGCCATTTTGCCATGTAGAACCAGCTATACCTCCGACGCGTGGATAGGTTGTCGTATTGAGGATAGTCCCACTTGCTAGCGCATGAGACACCAAAGCACCACTTTGAACTTTCCCTACAATACCTCCCGCAAATTGGTCATTGTTGCGAGCATTGCTAGAAATATTTGCATCAACGGCTACCTTATCAATCTTAGCCTTATTACCAGATAAGAGCCCTGCTATACCTCCCACATAGTAAGGAGAGGCATCCGCATGCTTGGCCTGAATGCTACCTGTAAAGGAACTATTAGTTATTTCTGTATCCTGAGCCTTCGCTACCAAACCTGCAACTGACTTGCTACCTGTCAATTGACCTTCTACAGCTACATTACTGATCTGGCTGTTAGTAGCCACTTTTGCTAGGCTGGCTGTGTCTTCTTGACTCTTAATCGCTACTGCTTTAAGGTCAATATCTTTCACAGTAGCCTTGGTCAAGTTATCAAACAAGGCTGTCTTAAGGTCATAAATCGCAAACGGCTGTCCGTCACTCGCACCGATAAGATTACCAGTGAAAGTGCCTGTCACATAGCTACTTTGCCCCTTAGCTAAGACCACTTCATCAGCTGTCATATCAGCTCCAAGTTTAAAGGTTCCAGCGAGATTACCTTGCATGGCAGCAATTAGTTTCTTGAAGGAAGTATAAACACCGTCCTTGGCAAGCTTTTGCTTATCAATTGTGAAGCTATAGTTATCCTTATATGTTGAACCTTCTTCTTGAACCAGTTCATTGAAGGCAACGGTTACCTTGTATTTCCCATCATCTGTTTCCTTAATAGAGCTAACTGGTAACAGCATTTCCTTCATCTTGTCTGATTTGACTTTGACAAAATAAGGTGACAAATCACTTGGTACTTCTGATAAGTTCAGATAACGACGATAGTGACCATCTTCCTTACCATAGAGCCCCACTTCATCCACATCTTTGATTTCAATTTTTTTATAGTCTAACTGAAAATCTTTCGTTGATACTTCTGTACTTTCCTGATCAGATTGTCCTAGATTATAGGTCAGGTAAGTCTTAAGATTGTATGACGTATAGTAGTCCAATCCATCAATCGTTTGTTGATCTGATGGATTTTTCAAGTCCACCTCTTTGACCAATGTTCCATTTTGGTAAATTTGGGCCTTGGCCTTAACAAGAGCAGACGTTGGGTCATCCAGGTGATAGTTGACTGCTACTGCTTTTTTGCTCTCATCTTTAACCAGATTAGTCATTTCAACTATTGGTTTGGTTTTAACAAGACTACCAACCTTGACAATCTCTTTGGTTGGTTCTACTTCTGTACGCGAGATTTCCTTGCTCGCTTCCACCTTACCATCTACGAGATAATCTTCATACTCGATTGTCCGTAAACCGTCTTTTCCTTCCTGAGCAATTTCTCGATGATTTTTTATGATAGTCGCATCTTCAATTTCTTCAGTTTCATGAGGAATGGTTTCTGTTACTGTACGATGATTACTTGTCAAAGGCAGTTCAGGAAGAGCCTCTGCTACAGCAGCTTCACCTTCGTGACCGGGCTCTTGCGTACCTTGGGTACTAATTGGGGCTGTGTAAGATGGCTGAACGGGTTGAACTAAAGCTTCACCCTCATGGCCTAGCTCTTGCGTTCCCTTACTGCTAACAACTTCTGTAGACTCTGGCACTGTTGGATCAACTGGAGATCCCTCCTGAGGACCTGTGTAAACTGGTAGTTCTGATTGAACCAGAGCCTCACCTTCATGGCCGGGCTCTTGTGTACCTTGGGTGCTAACGGGTTCTGTATAAGACGGTTGTGCTGGTTGAACCAGGGCTTCACCCTCATGGCCCGACTCTTGGGTACCTTGAGTGCTAACGGGTTCTGTATAAGACGGCTGCGATGGTTGAACCAGGGCATCACCTTCATGACCTGACTCTTGGGTACCTTGGGTGCTAATTGGGGCTGTATAAGACGGCTGCTCTGCTTGGACTAGGGATTCGCCTTCATGACTTGACTCTTGGGTACCTTGGGTGCTAATTGGGGCTGTGTACGCTGGTTGCGATGGTTGGATTAAGGCTTCGCCCTCATGACCTGACTCTTGGGTACCTTTTGCTTGCACTACAGTTTCATTATTTTCTTGTGGTTGAGGCTCTACAGGAGAAGATGTTCCTCCTTGCTGATTCTCTACCACTGGGCTTTGCGAAGCTGGCGGTACTGGATTTGTCTGTTCTTGATTCCCATCAGTTTGGCTTGAATTTGTTGCAGACTCTGTAGCTGGTGCTGTTTTTTGGTCTGCCTCCCCGCCTTTGACAACATTCGTATCCTTGCTTTCCTGACTTAGAGGAACTGCTGGTTGCTGACTTGCATTCTCATTTTTAGAAGATGGAGCCGTAGCTGCTGAGATATCTACATTTTCTAAGTTAGACTTGCTGTCATTTGACTGCTTGACAAATTCAGTTCCCATAGTCGAATCTGCTGAATGAGCTGCAATCACTTCTTGAGATTGACTGTTTTCTGATTTAACCTTTTGATTTCCAGTAGATTCTGCTGGCTTGCTAGTTGTCGGCACAGAATGAGCTAGTTTGTTTTCTACAAATCCTAGATAAGTATATCCAGGAATATCAACCGGAGCTGGCAAGGCATCTCCTGAATGGACCGATAGTTGAGTGTTATAGGCAGCCAGTGTCTCACTAGTCAAGGCAAGGGCAGTTGGAGACAGCAACTGACTTCCTAGACCGATTACTAACAAGAATCGACTAATCTTGCTCTTGCCATCACGTCCCTTAAGAACCACTACGACCAGCAAACTAAGGCCTGCCACCAAGGCAACAGTCCCTAATGGAGAGCTAGTACCCGTATTGGGCAATACTTGATTTGCTCGATAAACCAGATAGTAGGTAGCGTCTGTTTCTTCCGCTACTTGTGGTAGGGATGTAACCAAGAGAGCCTTCTCTTCATCAGTCAAATCCGACTCTAAAACATAAGTATAATTAACGGTATGAGATTCTTGGGCAGATACAGTCTGTAGGCCAGTTCCCATCAAAAAGAAACACGCAACTGCCACAGATACAAGACCAACTGCCAATTTTCTTAATGAGAAATTCTGTCTTTCTTCTCCACTAGTTTTGAAATTCATATTCCCCTCTTTTTACATTTTTAAATCAGTATGTTAATTTATTGTAAAATATACAACTCTTTCCATTATACATCAATTTAAAAAAAGATTCTAGGGATAGATATACAAATAGGGTAATAATAAAAGGCATCCCTAAAATTAGATACCTAATTTCTGGAATACCTATCATATCTCTAAATTTTTATTTCACAACAAGCTCATAACGTGTCTTACTGGTGAAGGTTTGACCGGCTTTGAGAATGACTTGATCTTTGAGGTCGCTGTGAATGGCATCTGGTAAAGCTTGCGCTTCAAGGGCAATCCCATTGTGCTGCACCATTGGCTGACCTCCTATGATGACACTCTCATCCACAAAGTTTGCTGTGTAGACCACAAAGCAAGGGGCCTCTGTCTTGAAAAGCAGGAAGCGACCTGAATTTTGATCATAAAGGAAACCAGCATTGTCATGGCCTGCAGGAAGGGCAAATGGGTGATCCAAACCAGATACTAGCTGGATTTGTTCGTCTTCTTCTGCAAAGATATCCTTCAACAAGACACCATTATAAATGTGTTTCACTACATCACGATTAGCATCTGGAGTTTTGGCAGGAACACCATCGGGCGCAATTGGATAAATTCCCTCTGTGTTTAGTTGGAAGACATGGCGATCAATTTTCTGTGTGAAATCACCAGACAAGTTGAAATAACTGTGGTTGGTTGGATTGACCAGCGTATCCTGATCGGTTGTTACTTTATAGCTGATTTCATAGGCTCCAGTTTCTTCCAAGTGGTAACTGATCCAGATTTTGAGGTTACCAGGAAATCCGCCTGTCCCATCTGTACGCTCTGTGTAGAGGGTCAAGCCATGGTCGCTCACCTCAACTAGTTCAAACAAGCTGGAATCCCAACCTGTTGAGCCACTGTGGTTGCAGTTGCTAGCATTGTTGACTTCAAGATCATAAGTCTTACCATTTAGCTCAAAAGTCGCACCTGCAATACGTCCTGCCACAGGACCTACGCTAGCTCCATGCTTGGGACTATTGCCTACATAGCTATCAAAATCATCAAATCCCAAAATAACATTGGCAAAATTTCCAGCCTTGTCAGGTGTGACATAGCGCAAGATGGTCGCACCATAAGTCATAACCTCAAGCTGGTAGTCACCGTCTGTCTCAAAGCGATAGGCCAAGACATCCTTGCCCTCAACATTTCCAAATACACGCTCTGTGTATGCTTTCATTCTCTTCTCCTTTTACTATTTCTCTCAAGCAAACAAACCATAGAAAGCGTACTGACAATCTATGGTTTATCTGATAATTTACAAACCCTCTTGTCAAGAATTCATAAACACTGTCTTACTTTTGATATTCGTGGATGATAACACCTTGTACCACACGGTTTACTGTACCTGTAGGAGACGGTGTATCTGGTTTATTTTCTACCTTGAGTGAAGTCAATAGGGCAAAGAGTTGGGCATAAACGATGTATGGGAAGACACGGTAAATATCATTCAAGACACCGCCACAACCAAGGGCCACTTCTTTGACATTTTCAAGGCCAAAGGCTTGATCACTCAAAAGCACAACACGACGAGCAATCTGGTCACCAGCGACTTCACGAACCAAGTCCAAGTCGTACTTACGAGTGTAGTCTGTCGTTGTACCAAAGACCAAAACAACTGTATCTTCGTTGATAAGAGATTTTGGACCGTGACGGAAGCCGACTGGGCTTTCATACATGGTCGCAACTTGACCAGCTGTTAATTCCAAAATCTTGAGCTGAGCTTCATGAGCAAGACCAAAGAAAGGACCAGCGCCTAGATAGATGACACGATTAAAGTCTAGGTCAACAAGTTCTTTGACATCTTCTGCATTGTCTAGAATTTTACGGGCAAGACTAGATACAACTTCAAAACGTTCAGACTTAACAGCAAATTCTGTAGGATCAAAGACCAAGAGAGCTGTCAACATCATAGATGTAAAGCTAGAAGTCATTGCAAATCCAGCGTCATTAGAGGCAGCTGGTTGCAAAAGCAAGAGATTGCGGTCATCTCCATGAGCTTGAAGAGCCAACTTACCGTCCGCTGCACAAGTAATCGTCACTTGATAAAGCTCATCCACCAAGGTCTTGGCCAAATCAACAGTCGCCACACTTTCAGGCGAGTTCCCACTACGAGCAAAGGATACAAGTACAGTTGCCACATCTTTTTTCAAATAAGTTTCTGGATTGGCAACGATATCTGTTGTCGCAATAGCATTGAAATTCCATTTGCGTTCGTCATAGACTTCCTTAAAGTAAGGTACCAAGGTATCTCCCACATAAGCAGAAGTCCCAGCACCTGTCAAGATAACCTTGATATAGTCATGTTTATCAGCAATCTCTTGTAGGAAGGCTGCAATTTCTTCACGTTTTGCTTGATAAGATTCAAAAGCTTCTTTCCATACATCAGGCTGTTGGTAGATTTCACGTGTAGTGATTTCTGCACCCAATTCGAGCAAGTCTTCTTTTGTATAATGTAGCATTGATTCCCTCTTTTTCTATCAAATATGGGAATGGGAGTAAGCCCCATTCCCATGTATATTCTATATAAAATGCTCTAACGATTTTCACGATATCACATCTTATACTCAATGAAAATCAAAGAGCAAACTAGGAAACTAGCCGCAGGCTGTACTTGAGTACGGCAAGGCGACGTTGACGTAGTTTGAATTTGATTTTCGAAGAGTATTATTCATCTTCGTCATCATCGAAGCCTGCTAACAGGTCATTAACTTTCACAATGCTTTCTGCAGCACGGTTCTTATAGTCCGCATCTGCGCCTGTAAGGCTCGCATTGATAAATTCAATCACCATTGGCAGATTCATCCCTGCGTAAAGTTCGATGTCACGACCTTCCATAATCAAACGGCTTACCACGTTACATGGTGTTCCACCGAGAAGATCCGCAAAGACTAGGAAATCATCCAAACCTTCAATAGCAGCTTCAAATTTCGCAGTAAATTCTTCTGGGCCTTCTTCTGGAAGAAGAGCCACTGCATGAATATTGTCTTGTGGACCCATGATCATTTCAGTGCTACCTTTAAGCTCTTCACAGAAACGACCATGACTCACCAAAATTAATGATTTAGCCATAAATTATGCGCCCATTCCAAGCAAGAATTTACCGATGAATGAAAGACCTACTGCAAGAGCGATAATGATACCGATAGCTTTAGTAGAAGTCATACCTTTCTTACCAAGCAACCAGAAGATAAAGGCAGTAAAGATTGCTGGAAGCAAGCGTGGGAAGATTGAGTTCAAGATATCTTGGAAGTCAATCATCTTTTCACCGATTGGCAATTTATAAGAAATTTCAAAGTTGATCATTGTGGCTACAAGAGCACCCATCATGAAGACACCAAGTACAGATGCAGCGTCAATCAAAGCTGTCAATGTACTTTGCATGTTGTTGATAAGGTTAACCCCTTCTTTATAGGCAAATTCCAACTGTTTCCAACGGAAGATGTCATACGCTACTGCAACTGCAATCCAAAGGAAGATACCCCATGGTTGGCCAGCGATAGCCATAGTTGCTGCGATAGAACCCATGATAGCAGGTACAAGTGAACCAAAGATTGTATCCCCAAGAGGAGCGAATGGTCCCATCAAACCTGTCTTGATACCGTTAACGGCGTCTTTTGCACCCACACCATCTTTTTCTTCCATGGCAAGGTCAAAACCAGCGATAATGGTATGGAAGAATGGTGAAGTATTGAAGAATTGAGTATGAACTTTCATCATTTCTTTCAATTCAGGAGTGCCATCCCCATACATTTTACGCAACTGAGGCAGGATCATGTAAAGGTAACCAGAAGCTTGCATACGTTCGTAGTTCCAACCCAATTGGAAAGTAAACAAGCTACGTTTGTTGATTTGATTAAAATCTTCTTTTGTAAGTTTGTAATTAGAATTCGTCATCTTCGATTTCCCCACTTTCTGATGGTGTAGAAGGTGCTGCTACAGCTACTTTTTGGCTATTTTTGAAGTGAAGCACTGCTAGGAAGATACCTACGATAGAGATACCAATCATAGACAATCCTTTGAAGTTGTTCACGAAACCAATTTTTTCAGCAACATCTTTCGGTAGAGTACCGATAATACCTGCAACAGCGCCACCAAGACCTGTTACATATGAGTAAAGAACAGTCAACATAGCTGTCAAACCAAATCCCATAGCAAGGTAGTGAAGGTTACGTTTAACTGGAAGGTAACGAAGCAAGATTGCAAATCCAAGACCTGGAAGCATACGCCCTGCAAGTGTCAAGCCATCTGCAACCCATTGGTATTCCTTAACAAGGTTTACAACACCTTGTACGAACTCTCCACCAAAAGCAAGGGCGAAGAATACTGGAAGGGCACGTGAAAGAGCCCAAGGCACTGCACCAAGTAGGTAGTTGCGCTCGATTCCTTTATAGTCAAAGCGTTCGATTGCAGCGTCAATACGGTGTGCAAAGAAAGTAGTAGTCATACGTCCAAGAACGTCGAAGTATGTCAAAAGTGCTGCTACTGGTACAGCGATTGTTGTGATCGCAAGATCTGTATCAATACCTTGAGAGATAGAGAATGCTGTTGCAAGAACCGCACCAGAAGTTGCGTCGATACGAGAAGCACCACCGAAGGTACCAACCCCGAGAACGAACAACTGCAAGCTACCACCGATAAACAAACCAGTTGTCACATCTCCCATGATCAAACCGGTAATAAAACCAGCGAATACAGGGGAACCTGCAGATGAAACGATTGTCAACTCATCACAGATTTGATAAGCTGAGTACAAAGTGAGAAGTAAAATTTGCCACCATTGTATCATAACAATGACCTCCTAAAAATTTTTTCCTATTTTAATAAGCTCAAAAAGTCTGAAACTGGATCATTTGGAACCATTTGAGCAGTGAGTTTCACACCTTTTTCTGCCAGTTTGTGGAAGTCTTCCACATCCTTATCTACCACGTTGATAGAACGTGTGATAGGGCGAGTTTCTGGTGTTTGAGACATATTACCGACGTTGAGTGTTTCAAGCGGAACACCTGCTTCGACCAAACCAAGGAAACGGTCTGGTTTACGTGCAACGATAAAGAGACGTTGGCTATCGTATTTACCAGCAAGGATATTTGCTGCTGCTTTCTCAACTGGCAAGATACTGAGTTTCACACCTGGTGGTGTCGCAAGTTTCAAACCGCTCTTTTCAATATCGTTGTTAACGACTTCATCGTCTACAACCATAATGCGCGAAACGTTTAGTTTCCCTGCCCAAAGATTGGCTACTTGACCGTGGATCAAACGTCCATCGATACGGCATCCTACAATTGTCATAAGTTTTCCCCCTTTATGTGTTTTAGTGTAGGTTTACGAGTTAAATGAATCTCTTCTTTATATTCACCTTCAGTTTCAAAGATGATGATGCGGTTATCACCTTGCTTGAGATAGCTATGAGGGATATAAAGTGAGAGGGTCGGGCCGACATTCCAGAAACGTCCTAGGTGACGCCCGTTGACAAAGGCAACTCCCTTACCAAACTCAGATAAATCTAAGTAGGTATCCTTCGGCTCTTCAACGATAAAGTCGAAAGCGTAAAAGGCCGGTTGTCCTTCTGTCCATCCTTTTGAAAAATCAATTTTCTCAGGATTATCCAATGGAAGTGGATATTGTTTCCAATTTAACATGAAGTGTAGATCCTTGCAGACACCTGTACGAATTCCTTTACGTTGCGTATCTGCCAAGAACTTATGTCCATAGTTAACACGCCCCATATTTTCGACCAAGATATCTAACCTAGATAGCGCTTTCTTTTTACCTTGATAAAAAATATCTTCCCCAATTTCTGTCTGATATTGGGTTTCGACCCACTGACCATCGACATAAAGCTGAGCTCTATCTCGACCGTCAATGATACGAAGTCTTTCTTCTTCTGCATCCCAGTTTGTTTCTGTTCGATAGAGTAGATAGCCATAGCTTTGTCCCAACTCCTCCATCTTTTTAGGATAGAGGCTTTCTACTGGACTTGACAAGCTATCCAAAGTTTCAAACAAGGAAACTTTTTCAACTAGTGGAATAGCATCCAACTCCATACTCTCTTTGTAGAGTGGTTCCAACTGCGGATACTCTGGAAAATGTGTTGCCATCATCTTCTTGACTGCCAGATATTTGGCAGTTGGATTTCCTTCTTCATCCAGAAGGGCATCGTAATCATAAGATGTAACTTGTGGCAAATCCAAGGTTCCTCGAGCCGAGCAACCATTCATGAAGCCAAAGTTTGTACCACCATGGAACATGTAAAGATTGATGGAACCTTGTTCCAAAACCTCTCGAACTGCATCTGCCAATTCTTTGGGATCCCGTGTGATAATCGGTTCTTTCCAACGATTGAACCAGCCGTCCCAGAACTCCATACACATGAGTGGCCATTTCTTACCATGCTCATCAAAGAATTCCTGCATCTGTGAAAAGTTATAAGGTGCCTTAGAACCAAAGTTCCCTGTCACAAAGAGGTCATCTTCGATTAAGGTTCCAGCTTTCAAAGTAGCTCTCCATGGACCATCTGATGTAAAGAGAGGACAGGTTACGCCACGCTCTTCCATCAACTGTCGAATGGCTCTTAGATAAGCCTTATCTTCGCCATAAGAACCATACTCATTTTCAACCTGCATCATGAGGATATTGCCACCCTTGTCCAACAAATGTGGCACCAATCGTGACAAGAGCTGGTCATAGTAGCGACCGACAGCTTCAATATAAGCAGGATCTGAGGAACGAATCCTCATGTCTTTGGTTAAAAGCCAAGCTGGTAAGCCACCGAATTCCCACTCCGCACAGATGAAGGGTGACGGACGAACGATAGCGTAGAGACCCAAATCTTGTGCTGTCTGAAGAAATCGCTCCAAATCCAGAGCTCCTTCAAAGTGAAACTCACCCTCACGAGGCTCGTGTAAATTCCAGGCCACATAAGTCTCTACTGTATTAAAACCAAGAGCCTTCAAGTTATAGAGCGAATGATACCAATCTTCTGGAGGAACCCTAAAATAATGAATGGCGCCAGATAAAATCTTAAATGATTTTCCATCGAGATAAAAATCATCCCGTATCTCAAATCGTGTCATATTCTTACCTTCTGACAACTAAAGTTCACGCTTTCATTTGTTGATATAGTAAATATATCTCAATATCTGGCATTTGTCAATAGGTTTTCACAATTTTTTTCATTTTTCACTAAATTTTACACAAAAAATTTATAAAAATCTTGTAATCTATAGTCATAACAACATTTTAGTACCATGTATAAAAATGTATGTTTTTCTATTTATTCCTATGTAAATTAACCTTATAGCCTATTATTCTAATTTTTTTATTCAAAAGGCTACTATTCTTTCCAGTTTTATGGTAAAATCTTTAACGGAGAAGGAAAATCGAGGTGAAAATATGGCAATTCCAAAGTATCAATATATTAAAGATGAGTTAAAGAACAAAATCATTTCTGGTCAATTTGCCAGTGGAGATAAATTCTACACTGAAGCTGAATTGATTGCAATGTATGATGTGAGTTCTATCACAGTTGTCCGCGCCTTAAACGACCTTGCCAAGGATGGCTATATTGTCCGTCAACAAGGAAAGGGTACATTCGTTTCACGCGCACGCAAACACAAACTCGTAGAGTTTTCAGATGTAGAAGTTTTTGAAACTAAAGATGATAAAGTTACCGTCCTTTCTATTGAGCGTGGAAACAAACTAAGCTACTTAGAAAAACTTGGACTACGCGGAGATCAGTTCTACTACAAGATTGAACGCGTTCGCGAAACAGGTGGTGTTGTGTACATCTACCATACATCTTACATTCCAGAACAATACATCAACGCAAATTATCCAAATCTTGAATATTATAGCTCTATCTATAACCGTTTCAAATTGGATTACCACATTCACATGAATGATGAACATTTTGAAGAAATCAATGAAATAGCATTTCCAACTCCAGAACATGCGGCTTCGGTCCTCGGGGTCGATGAGCAATTCCCAACCGTTTTACAAACCAAGACTACTAAACTAGAGTCTACTGGTCAAGTTCTCGCATACAGCGAAACATATAAACGAGCGGATTACTACAAAATCAAATTCATTTCATGTGACCGTGATCACTAAGAAGAAAGCCTAAGCCTTGCTTGGGCTTTTTCTATGCTTATTATACCATACCAAAAAGGTAGCGCTTACCTAATTTTGGAAGATTCTATAATTTGTGGAATATTTTATAGAAATAGGACCAAAAAAATTCTACTAAATATATATATGTTTCTTTTCCGACTAATCTGAAATCTTAAGCTTAAATTTTATATTTTTTTATACTTATTATAGTTTTTTATCATCTCCTCTTGACTCTTGTTAATATAAGAAATAAAATAAGGGTGTTGTTTTATGTAAACGCTATCAATATAAAATACAATCAGGAGGTTTTGCAATGAAACAAGAAAAACAACAACGTTTTTCCATTCGTAAATACGCTGTAGGAGCAGCTTCTGTTCTAATTGGATTTGCCTTCCAAGCACAGGCTGTTGCAGCCGATGGAGTTACTCCTACTACAGAAAACCAACCGACCATCCATACGGTTTCCGATTCCCCTCAACCATCCGAAAATCGGACTGAGGAAACACCTAAAGCAGAGCTTCAACCAGAAGCTCCAAAAACTGTAGAAACAGAAACTCCAGCTACTGATAAGGTAGCTAGTCTTCCAAAAACAGAGGAAAAACCACAAGAGGAAGTTAGTTCAACTCCTAGTGATAAAGAAGAAGTGGTAACCCCAACTTCTGTTGAAAAAGAAGCTGCCGATAAAAAGGCAGAGGAAGCTAGCCCTAAAAAGGAAGAGCAGAAAGAGGCTAATTCTAAAGAGTCGGATACAGACAAGACTGATAAGTCAGAAGCTGACAAGGATAAACCAGCCGAAAAAGATGCTAAAAAAGATGAAACGAAAGCAGAGGCTGATAAACCAGCAACAGAGGCAGGAAAGGAACGCGCTGCAACTGAAAATGAAAAATTAGCTAAACGAAAAATCGTTTCAATTGATGCCGGACGTAAATATTTCTCACCTGAGCAGCTCAAAGAAATTATCGACAAAGCTAAAGAATATGGTTACACAGATCTTCATCTCTTGGTAGGTAATGATGGTCTCCGTTTCATGTTGGATGATATGTCTATGAAAGTGGGCGATAAAACCTACTCTAGTGATGATGTCAAACGCGCCATTGAAAATGGAACAAATGCTTATTACGATGATCCAAATGGTAACCATCTCACTGAAAGTCAGATGACAGATTTGATTAATTATGCCAAAGATAAGGGAATTGGTGTGATTCCAACTGTCAATAGTCCTGGACATATGGATGCTATTCTCCATGCTATGAAAGAACTTGGCATTGAAAATCCTAACTTTGATTATTTTGGTAAAAAATCGGAACGAACTGTTGACTTAAATAATAAACAAGCAGTCGATTTTACAAAAACTCTGATTGACAAATACGCTAACTACTTCTCTAACAAATCTAAAATTTTCAATATTGGACTAGATGAATATGCCAATGATGCGACAGATGCTAAAGGTTGGAGTGTGCTTCAAGCTGATAAATATTATCCAAATGAAGGTTACCCTGAAAAAGGATATGAGAAATTCATCTCTTACGCCAATGACCTTGCTCGTATTGTAAAATCACACGGTCTAAAACCAATGGCCTTCAATGATGGTATTTACTACAATAGTGATACTAGCTTCGGAACTTTTGACAAAGATATCATCGTTTCAATGTGGACTGGTGGTTGGGGAGGTTACGACGTCGCTTCTTCTAAACTTCTAGTAGAAAAAGGTCACCAAATCCTAAACACTAACGATGCTTGGTACTACGTTCTTGGACGAAACGCTGATGGCCAAGGTTGGTACAATCTCGATCAGGGGCTCAATGGTATTAAAAACACACCAATCACTTCTGTACCAAAAACAGAAGGAGCTGATATCCCAATCATCGGTGGTATGGTAGCTGCTTGGGCTGACACTCCATCTGCACGTTATTCACCATCACGCCTCTTCAAACTCATGCGTCAATTCGCAAATTCTAACGCTGAATACTTCGCAGCTGATTATGAGTCTGCAGAAAAAGCACTTAACGAGGTACCAAAAGACCTTAACCGTTATACTGCAGAAAGCGTCGCGGCCGTAAAAGAAGCTGAAAAAGCTATTCGCTCTCTCGATAGCAACCTCAGCCGTGCCCAACAAGACACGATTGACCAAGCAATTACAAAACTTCAAGAAGCAGTCAGCAATTTGACCTTCACACCAGAAGCTCAAAAAGAAGAAGATGCTAAACGTGAGGTTGAAAAACTTGCTAAAAACAAGGTGATTTCAATCGATGCTGGACGCAAATACTTTACTCTTGACCAACTCAAACGCATCGTAGATAAGGCCAGTGAGCTCGGATATTCTGATGTTCATCTCCTTCTAGGAAATGACGGACTTCGATTCTTACTCGATGATATGACCATTACTGCCAACGGAAAAACCTATGCTAGTGATGACGTTAAAAAAGCTATTATCGAAGGAACTAAAGCTTACTACGACGATCCAAACGGTACTGCACTAACACAGGCAGAAGTGACAGAGCTTGTTAAATACGCTAAGGAAAAAGGTATTGGTCTGATTCCAGCTATTAATAGCCCAGGGCATATGGATGCTATGCTGGTTGCCATGGAAAAACTTGGCATCGCGAATCCTCAAGCCAACTTTGATAAAGTTTCAAAAACCACGATGGACCTTGAAAATCAAGAAGCCCTTAACTTTACCAAAGCCCTTATCGGTAAGTATATGGATTACTTTGCTGATAAATCAAAGATTTTCAACTATGGTACAGATGAGTATGCCAATGATGCGACAAACGCTCAAGGTTGGTACTACCTCAAATGGTATGGACTCTATAACAAGTTCGCAGACTATTCTAACAGCCTTGCTGCTATGGCTAAAGAAAGAGGGCTTCAACCAATGGCCTTCAACGATGGCTTCTACTATGAGGACAAGGACGATGTTCAATTTGACAAAGATGTATTGATTTCTTACTGGTCTAAAGGCTGGTGGGGCTACAACCTTGCATCACCTCAATATCTAGCAAGCAAGGGTTATAAGTTCTTGAATACCAACGGTGACTGGTACTACATTCTCGGTCAAAAACCAGAAGATGGTGGTGGTTTCCTCAAGAAAGCTATTGAGAATACTGGAAAAACACCATTCAATCAACTAGCTTCTACCAAATATCCTGAAGTAGATCTTCCAACAGTCGGAAGTATGCTTTCAATCTGGGCAGATAGACCAAGCGCTGAGTACAAGGAAGAGGAAATCTTTGAACTCATGACTGCCTTTGCAGACCACAACAAAGACTACTTCCGTGCTAATTATAATGCTCTCCGCGAAGAATTAGCTAAAATTCCTACAAACTTAGAAGGATATAGTAAAGAAAGTCTTGAGGCCCTTGACGCAGCTAAAACAGCTCTAAATTACAACCTCAACCGCAGCAAACAAGCTGAACTAGACGCACTAGTAGGTAAGCTCAAAGCTGCTCTTCAAGGCCTCAAACCAGCTGCAACCCATTCAGGAAGCCTGGATGAAAATGAAGTGGCTGCCAATGTTGAAACCAGTCCAGAACTCATCACAAGAACTGAAGAAATTCCATTTGAAGTTATCAAGAAAGAAAATCCTAACCTCCCAGCTGGTCAGGAAAATATTATTACAGCAGGAGTCAAAGGTGAACGAACTCATTACATCTCTGTACTCACTGAAAATGGAAAAACAACAGAAACAGTCCTTGATAGCCAGGTAACCAAAGAAGTTGTAAACCAAGTGGTTGAAGTCGGCGCTCCTGTAACTCACAAGGGTGATGAAAGTGGTCTTGCACCAACTACTGAGGTAAAACCTAGACTGGATATCCAAGAAGAAGAAATTCCATTTACCACAGTAACTCGTGAAAATCCACTCTTACTCAAAGGAAAAACACAAGTCATTACTAAAGGTGTCAACGGTCGCCGTACAAACTTCTACTCTGTAAGCACTGTTGATGACAAGGAAGTGAAAACACTTGTAGATAGTCTTGTAACCAAAGAAGCAGTTACGCAAATTGTTGAAGTCGGAACCCTGGTAACACATGTAGGCGATGAACATGATCTTGCTCCAGTTGCAGAAACAAAACCTAGACTGGATATCCAAGAAGAAGAAATTCCATTTACCACAGTGACTCGTGAAAATCCACTCTTGCTCAAAGGAAAAACACAAGTCATTGCTAAAGGTGTCAACGGGCACCGTACAAACTTCTACTCTGTGAGCACTGTTGATGGCAAGGAAGTGAAAACACTTGTAAATAGTGTCGTAGCACAGGAAGCTGTTACTCAAATAGTCGAAGTCGGAACTATGGTAACACATGTAGGTGATGAACATGATCTTGCTCCAGTTGCAGAAACAAAACCTAGACTGGATGTCCAAGAAGAAGAAATTCCATTTACCACAGTGACTCGTGAAAATCCACTCTTGCTCAAAGGAAAAACGCAAGTTATTACTAAAGGTGTCAACGGGCGTCGTAGCAACTTCTACTCTGTGAGCACTGTTGATGGCAAGGAAGTGAAAACACTTGTAGATAGTCTTGTAACCAAAGAAGCAGTTACTCAAATAGTCGAAGTCGGAACTCTGGTAACACATGTAGGCGATGAAAACGGACAAGCCGCTATTGCTGAAGAAAAACCAAAACTAGAAAAATCAAGCCAACCAACTCCATCAACTGCTCTTGCCGAGGAAAGCAAAGCTCTTCCTCAAGGTCCAGCTCCTGTGGTAACAGATAAAAAACTTCCTGAAACAGGAACTCACGATTCTGCAGGACTAGTAGTAGCAGGACTCATGGCCACACTAGCAGCCTATGGACTCACTAAAAGAAAAGAAGACTAAGTCTTTTCGATAAAAAATAAACAGCGAGCTTCAATCTCGCTGTTTATTTTTTAATTAATCACCCAGTCCAAGACGTTCAAAGATATCATCCACTCGTTTGGTATAGTATGTAGGGTTGAAGATTTCGTCGATTTCTTCTTGAGTGAGGCGTGATGTTACTTCTGGATCTGCTTCTAAAAGCGGTTTAAAGTCTACTTGATTGTCCCAAGAGTAGGCCGTTTTTGGTTGCACCAAGTCATAGGCTTGCTCACGGGTCATACCTTTCTCAATCAAGGTCAACATGGCACGTTGGCTGAAAATCAAACCAAATGTCGAGTTCATGTTGCGGATCATGTTTTCTGGGAAGACTGTCAAGTTTTTAACGATATTTCCAAAACGATTGAGCATGTAGTCAATCAAGATGGTTGTATCCGGTGTGATGATGCGCTCAGCTGATGAGTGAGAGATGTCACGTTCGTGCCAGAGAGCCACGTTCTCATAGGCTGTCACCATGTGACCACGGATAACACGCGCAAGACCTGTCATGTTCTCAGAACCGATAGGGTTGCGTTTGTGAGGCATTGCTGAAGACCCTTTTTGCCCTTTAGCAAAGAATTCTTCTACTTCGCGTTGCTCCGATTTTTGAAGACCACGGATTTCCGTTGCCATACGCTCGATAGAAGTTGCGATGCTGGCAAGAACCGCAAAGTACTCAGCGTGAAGGTCACGAGGAAGCACCTGTGTAGAGATTTCTTGAGCACGAATACCCAATTTATCGCAGACATATTGCTCTACGAATGGTGGGATGTTGGCAAAATTACCAACCGCACCAGAAATTTTACCAGCCTCAACACCAGCAGCCGCATGCTCGAAACGCTCGATATTGCGCTTCATTTCGCTATACCAAGTCGCCAATTTAAGCCCAAAAGTTGTCGGCTCAGCGTGCACACCGTGGGTACGCCCCATCATGATAGTGAACTTGTGCTCCTTAGCCTTGTCAGCGATG
The DNA here is from genome assembly GCF_946190325.1 of Streptococcus mitis. Classification (GTDB taxonomy): domain Bacteria; phylum Bacillota; class Bacilli; order Lactobacillales; family Streptococcaceae; genus Streptococcus; species Streptococcus mitis_CF. The sequence continues at coordinate 49,700 of NZ_CAMHZR010000005.1, forward strand.
ATGTTGGTGAAGTTTTCAAGGTCACGACGGATGATGTCGTTGGCCTGCTTATAAAGGTAACCGTAGGCCGTATCCACCACGTCGGTAGAAGTCAAACCATAGTGGACCCACTTGCGCTCTTCACCAAGAGTCTCAGAAACCGCACGCGTGAAAGCCACCACATCGTGGCGAGTCTCCTGCTCAATCTCCAAAATACGGTCGATGTCAAAGTCCGCTTTTTCACGAATCAAAGCCACATCTTCCTTAGGGATTTCCCCCAACTCAGCCCATGCCTCGTCAGCCAAGATTTCCACCTCAAGCCAAGCACGGTATTTATTTTCTTCACTCCAAATGTTCGCCATCTCAGGGCGAGAGTAACGGTTGATCATGTTGTTAATTTTTCCTTTCTTCTTAAGCTGTTGGGAATAAGCTATCTAGGTAAAACAAGATTTCTACTCAAACTCCTCTTTTCCAATAAACACAGATGGATAGTGTGGTAATTCATTGAGATCGGTATCCAATGGTAAATCATAAATTGCTAAATAGTTCTCAGGGTATTGAGCAACTAATTCATTATATTTAACTTGCACCTTATCATGGTCAGCACTAGCAAACAAGACTTCGACAACTGCTCCAGTCTTATCCTTCTCAATAAATGCATTTACGATTATTTGAATCATAGGTTTATCCTAAAAATCTATCCCTTTCCCAAATTCTTCAACCTCATCCGGCACATCACTAAACAAAGTCACATGTCCCATCTTGCGGTTGTGTTTCGCTTCTATTTTACCATACATGTGGAGGTGGGCGCTTGGATTTTCTGTGACAAATATTTCAGCGGTCTCGACATGCTGGCCGAGGACATTGAGCATAACTGCAGGTGCATGTAGCTGAATGGTTGGCAATGGTGCTCCCAGAACACCCAAGATATGGGTATCAAACTGCGAGAAGTCACAGGCTTCGATTGAGTAGTGACCTGAATTATGTGGACGTGGCGCGATTTCGTTGACAATGATGTCATCGGCAGTCGCAAACATTTCCACGCAAAGTGTTCCAGATAAGTTAAGTTGTTCAGCAATTCGCACAGCCATGGCTTTGGCTTTTTCAGCTAGACTTTCTGAAATGCGAGCTGGCACGATGGTTTTTGACAGGATGTTGTTACGGTGGATATTTTCCTGAACTGGGAAAACCGTCACATCCTTACCATTTCCTGACACGATGACGGAAATTTCAAGATCGAAGTTGACAAATTCTTCCAAGACACAGTCTGTAGAATCAGCAAGCGCATAGGCTTCTTCCAAATCTTCTGCTGAACGAATGACCTTTTGACCATGCCCATCGTAGCCACCCGTCGCCGTCTTGAGGACATAGTTTTTCGATAGGTCAATATCTGCCAAGTCTTGGCTAGAAGTCACGACCTTGTAGGGTGCCACAGTGACTTGTGCCTTGTTTGCGAGAAAATCCTTTTCAAAGATCCGATTTTGAGAAATGCGGAGCAGGTCTGTTCCTTGAGGGAGCTGATCATCCTTGATAACAGCATCTAAACCGTCAGCATCGACATTTTCAAACTCATAGGTCAGGACGTCGCAACGCTCCGCTAACTGACGCAGAGCATCCACGTCGTTATAAGGCGCCACGATGATTTCCGCCACACGAGAAGCTGGACAATCCGCCGCAGGGTCCAGCGCGATAACCTTGTGGCCCATGTAGATAGCCGAAATGGCCATCATCTGCCCCAGCTGACCGCCACCGATAATTCCGATTGTCTTAGATGAGCTCATTTGTAGACTCCTCTGCGATTTTTCCTTGTTCTTCTGCAAAATCTGCCAAAGCTGTCGCAATAGCTTGATCCTCTACAGAGAGGAGACGAAGAGCAAAGAGGGCCGCATTGGTAGCACCTGCTTCACCAATAGCCATTGTCGCAACAGGTACGCCACCTGGCATCTGCACGATAGAGTAGAGCGAGTCCACGCCACTAAGCGCACGCGATTTTACGGGCACACCAATGACTGGAAGGGTTGTTTTAGCTGCGACCATACCTGGCAAATGAGCTGCGCCACCTGCACCTGCGATGATGACCTTGATACCACGGCTACGGGCTTCTTCTGCATGCTTGAACATAAGGTCCGGTGTACGGTGGGCAGAGACAACTTTCTTTTCATAGGCTACACCAAAGCGGTCTAGGACTTCTGCTGTTTTTTGCATGGTTGCCCAGTCAGATTTTGAGCCCATGATGATGGAAATTACTGATTTCATTTTTAATCCTTTTTCTTTTTTTGATAATGGTCTTAGGTGGTGGAGACGGAAGCAAACCTTCGGTTTCATTCCTAAACTTTGAGCCTACGGTCTCCAATTTTCCCTAGACCAGAACAGAAAATGTTCTGGTCTTTTCACCACGGCGACCATTATCTTAGTTTGGTTCGCTTTCACTCGCCATGATTAATTTAGTGTCTTTTAATCTTTTATCGCCTTGCTTCCGATATCTGTTCGGTAGAAGAGCCCTTCTGTTTTTTGTTGGGCGAGTTGGCTGTAGATGATGTCTTGGGTTTCTTTGACAGTATCTGCTGTGGTGACGAGCATATAGACACGTCCGCCGTTTGATAGCAGTGCTCTGCTATTTTCCGCAAACTTAGCCCCTGCATAATAGGTGATAATGTCACCTTCTGTCTTGGCTGGTAACTTGACACCTTTTTCATAGTCTAGCGGATAACCGTTGGATGCGACAACCACACCCAGAGTCACACCCTTGTCCGTCCAGGTGATATTTGGCTCCTTACCATCAAGGATGGCTGTGATATTTTGTGCAAAATTAGAGGTCAGACGAGGCAAGATGATTTGCGTTTCAGGATCTCCAAAACGAGCGTTGAACTCTATGACCTTAGGTCCGTCTGTTGTCAAGATAAGACCTGCGTAAAGAACTCCCAGATATGGACGCCCTTCTTGGATCATGCCCTCTAGGACTGGCTTGACAATAGTCTCCACCGCTGTATCAACCACACTCTGTGGTAAGTGTGGAACTGGCGCATAGGCACCCATCCCACCAGTGTTAGGCCCCTTATCGCCATCATAGGCACGTTTGTGGTCTTGCGCTGTCGGCATGATATAGAACTTGTCGCCATTGACAAAAGCAAAGAGTGAAAATTCCTCACCTTCAAGAAACTCCTCGATAACCACACGTGCACCTGAGTCACCAAATTTATTGTCCAAAAGCATCTCATGAGCGGCTTCGACCGCTTGCTCGACTGTCTCAGCAACGACGACACCTTTCCCAAGAGCCAAACCGTCTGCCTTGACTACGATAGGCGCCCCCTTCTTTTCGATATAGGCCTTGGCTTTCTCAAAGTCTGAGAATGTGCCATAGGCTGCTGTCGGAACGCCGTACTTGACCATGACTTCCTTAGCAAAATCCTTGGACCACTCCAGCTCCGCTGCCAATCTTGTCGGACCAAAGGCCTTAAGCCCAGCTTGATTAAAATCATCCACGATACCAGCAGCAAGGGCATCATCTGGCCCGATAAAGGTCCAAGCAATATCGTTGACCTTTGCAAACTCAATCAATTTAGAATGTTCGGAAATAGAGATATTTACCAATTCCAGCCCATCCAAGGTCATCCCGTCATTCCCAGGAACTACAAAGACTTTTTCAACGTCTTTTGACTCAAGCAATTTCTTAGCAATGGCATGTTCACGACCACCCGATCCGACAACTAACAGCTTCATCTCACAACCTCTTTTGCGAATTATTTACTAACATTATATCACAAACGTTCGTTTTAATCTTATTTCACTCCACGTTTTTACGCAAAAAAAAGGAAAGAAACTGTTTTCTTTCCTTTACATTCTTAATGTCTAAAATGTCTCACGCCTGTGAAGACCATGGTCAAGCCATATTTATCCGCAGCTTCGATAGATTCTTGGTCACGGACGGAGCCATATCATAATTTCATATATTCAAAAATACTATACATATATTACGTAATAAATATTTGCTAATATAAAAAATTTTTATCATAAAAACATACTACATCATTTTTTAATTTGTCTCTAACTAACTTTTTAATATGACAATCCAATTTATTGAAACTGCCTTTAATAGTATGCAAAATATAATATGAACCTTGCAATTTAGCTTGGTAGGACATATATATTAGCGTTGACCAAACTTCAGCTACTAATTCTTCACATAACTTATGCTCTGTGGCCAACAAAAATAATTCACTGACCAAAATATTTTGATCTTCTTTATTTTTTTCATTTATATATATATCGTTTCTACCTCGTAGCATCTCACAGTAACCACAAATATATTCAAAAAATGTCTGTGAATCTTCCCTATTAAAATAGTCAGTAACAATCCTTGAAGATAAAATTTTTCTGATAGCCCTTTCAAATTCTGCATCTTCTGCTTCATGAAGCTGTATAATTATTGTTTGCCAAAAAAGTTCTTGATCCACTTCCTCTATACGATTGATATAATCAATTGCAATAAACATATTTTTACTTACTTGATTTCTCCCAAGCATTTCACTTTGTAAAATAGCTTGTAAAAAATCATCAACTCTTTTATATCTATTTTCAATATTATCATGAGTTGCCTTTTTAATAATTCTAGATAATTCTCTATCTATCTCCAACCCTAATATTTCAACAGTATAGTTTACTAACTCGCCTAAACTATATATATCCAATCGTATATCATCTGTGACTTCTCCCTTAATCAACTCTTTAGCAGAGAATCTATCATCTCCCATACCATATTTTGTGAGATGAAAATCATTAGATAAATCCTTGCTCAATCCAAAATCAGAAATGACTACTATCTCCTCCAATTCATCTATCAAAATATTTTCAGGTTTTAAATCTCTATGAATTATGTTGTTATCGTGTAAGAATGTTAAAGCATTACAAATTTGTTGAAAAACTTTTAGAGGAAATAAACCTTTATCTTTTTCTTTTAGTAGGTAGGTTTTATAATTATATTCATAATGACGCATTGTATATCTATACAATTCTTTATCATGATCTATTATTTTGATTATATTTTCATGTTCTACTTTATTGATATTATCAATTTCTGCAATAAATCTCCTTTTAGAATTCTCATCTTTCTTATATAAACGTTTTTCAACTATATTACAATCTCCGGAAAGTTTATAAACTTTACAAAATCCTCCTTTCCCGATTAAAAATTCTGGTACTGTAAGCTCTCTTCTGCTACTAGGCCTAGTAAGTTTATCTCTTAACATACTATTCCCCCATTATCAGGCAATCAAATTTAGGTACACTTCCATACTTTCCAACAAGGTACTCCTTCATAATATCCTTGTCAAATCTTACCTTGTATTCTTCTAAAGAGTACATGTGTGAAGCATTTTCTTCTTTATCAACAAACCAAATCTGATCACGACGTAATAATGATAAATCAAGTAATCTATCTTCATGAGTTGTCACTATCAATTGAATCAAATTATTTTCAAGAGATTTTCTTATAAATTCATAAGTCAAATTAGGATGGAAACTTCTATCAATTTCATCAATAATAAATACCTTATTTTCTACAGTATTTAAGACCCCGTAAATCTTAATTAAACGTCTTGTTCCATCAGATTCCTCACGAAAAGCAAATTTGGCATTCGTCCCATCGTGTATAAAATATAATCTCTCGATAACTATTTCATAATCGTCATTTACCGAGAAAAAGTATATATTTTCTTCGGTTTGAACAAGATTAATAATTTTTTTCGAATCTTTATTTTTATTAACTTCAATTACTCTACTAATAATTGACTCTAATACCCTGTCATCTGGGATTTCGTCAATATCTGCTTTAGTTATTTCCTCACGCTCAATAGCATTGATACCTGTAGAAAAAGAATGTAAAAATCTTGCCAATTTGTCTGTGTCTTCCTGCTTTAAAAAAACTTCTGCACTTCTACTTACTTCTCCTTCTGGTTCAATAATTTCCAATGTTTGTAAAAACCACTCGTAAGCTTTGTATACATCTATAGAATAATCAATCTTCCGTTCAGGAGTATTTATATATTTCAAAAATAGTGAATTAGATTTTTGTGCATCAGATATATATATATCAAATCTAGGAATATCTTTTTCTAATAATCCCCAGTTTTCTATTGAAAAATGATTTTTATCAAATGGTTTAGAATAATCTATATTGAATAGCGCTAAATCATCTCCCCCTTCATTCCTGTACAACCACTCCTCTTTTAAACTTAAATTGAATAAGTTAACTGAAAAACCATATGTGTAAATTTTATTATCTGATATGAAATCAAATTCAAATTTTGTATCTTTCAATTTAAAACTATCTTGAGCTTTGAAATAACTGTCCTTCAACAAATTTTTTCTTAATTCATTTTTTGACGACAAAATAAATGTTCTTGCAAATGTTAATGCATTTATAAAATTTGATTTCCCTGACGCATTAGCACCATAAATTGCAGAAAAATTTAATAACGATAGATTTTCACTAATTTGTTTCTTATACTTTCTGTGACTTCTAACCTTACTTGCAATCATTGAAAAATCGGTCAAATTTTTATATGATAAAAAGTTTTCAAATCGGAAATTAATCAGCATATCACGCCTCCAACTAAATGTGAAATTTTCACCTAATTATATCATCATTTTTAAAACATGTAAAACAATAACAAAAAATCCTTTCTTTTTTGTGAAATTTTCACTTTTTATAATTGTGTTAGTTATATATTACTTCAAATCTCATACTAATTTCTTAAAATTCTTGAGAGGTATTAAAAAACATCTAATCTGGAATTCCGTTTTAAAAGTCAGATACGATAATTCTAACTTTTAAAAATTGATACTTTTCGATTAGATCTTACTCTTCTTAATGTCTAAAATGTCTCACTCCTGTGAAGATCATGGTCAAGCCATATTTGTCAGCAGCTTCGATGGATTCCTGATCACGGACCGATCCACCTGGCTGGATGATAGCCTTAATACCTGCTTTGGCGATTTCTTCCACATTATCCGCAAATGGGAAGAAGGCATCCGAAGCAAGCACAGCGCCGTCAAGACGGTCTTTAGCTTGGTCAATAGCGATGCGAACAGAGGCCACACGATTAGTTTGACCTGGGCCAACGCCAAGTGTCATGTGGTCATTGGTCACGATAATACCGTTTGATTTGACGTACTTGATAGCCTTCCAAGCGAACTCAAGAGCAGTCGCTTCTGTCTCAGTTGGCTGGCGTTTTGTCACCACTTGCCAGTCAGCTGGGCTTTCCTTTACCACGTCTTGATTTTGCACCAGAAGTCCACCTACTACACCTGTGTATTCTGCTTCCACTTCGCTAGCCTCTTGAGCATCAAATGGCAAGGCAAGGATACGCAAGTTTTTCTTTTTATTGGTCAAAATAGCTAGCGCCTCATCCGTATAGCTTGGTGCGATGATGATTTCGAGGAAGACACCATGCATCTTCTCAGCTGTCGCAGCATCCACCTCACGGTTGAGAACGACAATCCCACCAAAGATAGACACTGGATCAGACTCATAAGCGTAGTCCCAAGCAGTCTCAATGTTATCAGCCTGACCGATTCCACATGGGTTCATGTGTTTGAGAGCCACAACGGTTGGACGGTCTTTGAAGTCACGGATGATACGGATAGCAGCATCAGCGTCACGAATATTGTTGAATGACAATTCCTTACCGTTAAGCTGTTTGGCTGAAGCAATTGAGTAATCAGTCGGCAAAGCTTTCTGGTAGAAATCCGCGTCTTGTTGAGGGTTCTCACCGTAACGCATAGCTTGTTTGAGGTCATAGGTCAAAGTGAGCTTTTCAGGTTTGCTTTCTCCGACTTGAGCTGTGAAATACTCTGCAATCAAGGCGTCATAAGCCGCTGTGTGACGGAAAACCTTGGCTGCCAAACGTTGACGCGTTTCATAAGTCGTTTCACCATTTGCTGACAATTCGTCAAGAATCACAGCATAATCCTCTGGGTCTACAACAACTGTTACGCTGGCGTGGTTCTTCGCTGCTGAACGAAGCATAGATGGACCACCAATATCGATATTCTCCACCGCATCCGCATAAGTCACATCTGGTTTGAGGATGGTTTCCTTAAATGGGTAAAGGTTAACTACAACAAGATCGATAAGCTCAATCTGATTGTCCTTAGCCGCTTCTAAATGGCTATCAAGGTCACGACGAGCGAGAAGCCCACCGTGGATATTTGGATGAAGGGTCTTGACACGACCGTCCATCATCTCTGGGAACCCAGTCACATCATCGATGGCAATGGTGTTCACCCCAGCATTATCAAGGGCAACCTTGGTTCCACCTGTTGAGATGATCTCCCAACCGAGTTTTTTAAGTTCTTGGGCAAATTCAACAATGCCCGCTTTGTCTGAGACGCTGATTAAGACGCGTTTAGTCATTTTTCTTCCTTTCATTCCTAGTTTATATATCTAAAAATTGTTGACGAACTTCATCTGAATCAACTTTTTGAAACATTTTTAAAAAATTTATATAATTATCTGTAAGTTCTGTAGGAATTTCAATTTTAAATTGTCTTGTTTCCATATATTCTTCAGAAATCTTATTCAATCCCCAACTTGATAATAAATTTATAAGTTCATCAGCAATGCGGATATCTCTTTCACGAATTTCATCAAGTCTCCAATCACTTTTATCCTTAGATAAATCTTGTACCAATGTAATTGATGATTTTTGATAAGTTTCTTTCTTCTTAGCAAAATATCCGTTACTAGCAATAATATTCAGTTTCTTCTCAAAAGGTATCTTATTACCAATATGTTCTATCAAATCCCTAACTTCTCTTTCTGAATTATCTGGAAAGAAACTAGTTTGCCACTTTTGAGGTAAAATATGCTCTATTTCCCATTTTTCTGGTAATAATTCATCTTGTTTTTGATAAGCCAGTACCTTTAGAAGCATCCGAACCGTATTTCGATGTGCATTCTTTACTTTTTCTTTGAATTCTTCTTCATCAACTAAAGAGAAATCAAATTTAGGTGTTTTAGATTGATAAACTGAGGCATTCAAATTTAAAATACTACGCTTGACTGCGTTTATTGTTGGAGTAACTACGTACCTTGCTGACAAAACTGCAAATAAATTTCTTAAAAAGTTCAAAAAATCTGACTCAAAATTTTCAGAGCTTTTGTAACGTAAATAATATATTACTACAGGATACTTCCAAAATTCATTCGGATAAGAGGATAGAGAATCCAGTACTTTAAGAATTTCTTTATTCTCTGACCAATTCTCGCCTTCCACAACTATCCTATTATTAATAACTGTCCATAAACTTACTAGTAAACGAAGATTCGTCAATAAGTCACTTTGATATAATTTTTCAAATTGATTCTGAGAATAGTATTTTCTAATACCCGGAGTTGTAGTATTTCTATCATTCTCTTTAGCTCTCAGATAAAACATATAGTAATAAAACAACTTTTGAATACTCTCATTTGCATTTGATGCGGATTCATCAATCAGTTTCCACTCTTCGATAAAATCCTTTTTCTGACTATTGTCTATATAGTTATATATCTTAGCCTTAAAAATATCTGCATCAGATAAAGCTAGTCCTCTATCATTTAGTGTAGAAAATATTGTCAGTGCAGTATCCTGTGAATCAGCAGTAATAGGAAGCAAAATAGCTCTATTTAAAACATTTTGAATAAACCAGTAAAACAATTCTGGTTCTTTACTTGCATAATCTTCAATTAACTCCACAAATAACTTATAGTTTTCAGAATAAGTGTCTTTTCTTCCTTTTTCTGTTTCTCCCGTAACTAATATATTTGTAAAAATATTATTTTCTTCTTCACCAACAACTCTTGAAACTATTAAGACTTTTTCAAAATCAACTTCTGCCGTAAGTTCATCTTGTTCCCACATTGCTGCTTCAATCTGTCGCATAAAATTCTTTGACTGAAGAGTTTCACTCATAGAACTCAGTTTAGAATATAGAGCTCTTAAAAGCAAAAATAAAGAAGTAATGCGTTGCTGCCCATCTATAATTTCTTGTTCGTTCTCATCATTCTCATATGCTACAATAGTGCCTAAAAAGTATGTACTGTCTTTTTCTTCACCACTGGTATACTCAACTAAGTCATCAAATAGAGTCTGAATCTGATCAGTTGTCCATGCATATGGTCTCTGATATTCTGGAATAGCGAATTTCTTATTTTTCCCTGATCCAAGTAATTCCTTTACAGTCTGTTTATTAACCTCTATAGTTGTTACCATATTTAACACTTCCTCTCCACTCCCAAACTATCCAACACCTCCGGATACAACTTGTACTCTGCCTCATGAATCCGAGCTTCAAAACTGTCAATGGTATCATCAGCTAGTCGTGGTACACGTACTTGTTTGATGACCTTTCCTGTATCCACTCCAGAGTCCACCCAGTGAATGGTCACGCCGCTCTCAGCAACGCCAGCATTCCAAGCGTCCTCAATTCCGTGAGCTCCTGGAAATTCTGGCAGGTAGGCTGGATGGATATTGATGATTCGACCTTCATAAGCCGCCAATAAAGTTGGCCCAACGATTTTCATGTATCCTGCCAGACAAACCAAGTCAATCTGGTGTTCTTCCAAGAGTTCGACAAGGGCCGCTTCATAGTCTGCCTTGCTCTCAAACTCCTTGAGTTCAAAAGCATAGGACAGAACGCCGAGCTTGTCTGCACGTTCGAGCACATAGGCATCACGATGATCTGAAAAGACAAACTCCACTGGAAATTCTTCGGCAATCACCTGAAAATTTGAGCCATTACCCGAGGCAAAAACCGCTATTTTTTTCATTTGATAATGACACTTTCGTTTTCTTTCTTGACGATACGACCAATTTCATAAACTGGTTCATCCAACAATTCCTTGACACGGCCTACATTTTCAGGGCTAACTGCCAACATGAGTCCCACACCCATATTGAAGATTTCAAACATTTCTTTATGTTTGATTTCACCGTATTTCTCAAGAGCTTTGAAAATCGGTAAAACTGGAACCTTGTCTTCCTCAATCTCAGCAGCCAAGTCAGCTGCAAACATACGAGGGACATTTTCGATAAAGCCACCACCAGTGATGTGGGCAATGCCGTTGACCAACCCTTCCTTAATGAGTGGTAAAACAGCCTTGACATAGATACGAGTCGGCTCAAGAAGAACTTCCTTGAGTTTCTTACCTTCCAATTCTGGCAAGACTTCCTCACCTGTGTAGTCCGCAAAAACACGACGGACGAGAGAGTAACCATTGGAATGAATCCCACTTGAGGCAAGTCCGAGAAGAACATCTCCCTCTGCCACTTTTGAACCGTCTATGATTTGAGATTTTTCAGCTACGCCGACTGCAAAACCAGCCAAGTCGTAGTCATCTTCGCCGTACATGCCAGGCATTTCAGCCGTTTCCCCACCGATGAGGGCAGCACCTGCCTGCACACAACCTTCTGCCACACCAGCAACCACTTGTTCTAGCTTAGCTGGTTCATTCTTCCCTGTCGCGACGTAGTCGAGGAAATAGAGGGGCTCCGCACCTGCAGCAATGATATCGTTGACACACATGGCCACACAGTCCTGACCAATAGTATCGTGCTTGTCGTACTTGATAGCCAGCATGAGCTTGGTTCCGACACCGTCAGTCCCTGAAATCAAAACCGGCTCTTTGACACCTGTTTTTGAAAGATCAAACATGCCACCAAAGCCACCCAGAGCTCCCATAACACCTGCACGCTCCGTACGAGCCACGTGCTTTTTAATCCGTTCAACAACTTCATAACCCGCTTCAACATCCACACCAGATTGAGCGTACGCATTTTTTGTCATTTTTTAATCCTTTTCTTTTTTTGAGAAAGACTGCGACGTATTTTTAGATAAACAATTATTTTATCTAAAAATACTAGTCAGGTCTCTAGCTTTGGTCCCATAGGAGAAAGCGTCTACTGACAAATGCTTTAGCTTTTAGTCAGTAGTGAAACGTGAAGCATAAGCATTTTTATTTGTCATTTGTTTATTACTTTTCTTTAATGGAGGATAGGCTACCTATTTATAAAAACTGGTCTTTTCTTCCAAACTTCGACGATAGTCTTCTTCGTAGTCGTAGAGAGGTGTTGGGTAGTCACCGTCAAAGTAAGCAACACAGAGACCACCATTCGGCGCATCTGTTTCAATACCAATCGAATCAATCAATCCTTCAACAGAAAGATAGGTCAGGCTATCCGCCCCAATGATTTGACGCGTTTCTTCAACCGTATGATTGGCCGCAATTAGCTCCTGACGAGTCTGGATATCAATCCCGTAGAAACATGGATAAGCTAGCGCTGGACTACCAATGGCAACGTGAACCTCAGTCGCACCTGCTTCTTTCAGGAGCTGAACGATCCGACGAGAGGTTGTTCCACGTACAATAGAGTCATCAATCATAACCACACGCTTGCCTTTTACAACTCCTGAAACAGCAGAGAGTTTCATCCGCACCCCTTGCTCCCGTAATTCTTGAGTCGGTTGGATAAAGGTCCGTTGGGTGTATTGGTTCTTGATGAGGCCCATTTCGTTTGGTAGACCTGATTCTTCCGCAAAGCCCATAGCTGCGCTGAGTGAAGAATTGGGTACACCGACTACGATATCCGCCTCATGCTTGAATTCACGCGCCAATTGGGCACCCATACGTTTACGTGCCGTATGGACATTGACACCATGAATGTTAGAATCAGGGCGAGCAAAATAGATATACTCCATAGAACAGATTGCTAACTGGGTATCATCTGTATAGCTATCATACTGGATTCCCTTGTCATCAATGATCACAATCTCACCTGGTTTCAAATCACGAATCCATTCTGCACCAATGACTTCAAAAGCACAGGTTTCAGATGACACTACGACTGCTCCGTTAGCCATTTTCCCGATCGAAAGGGGACGGAAACCATTGGGGTCAAGAGCAGCAATTAACTTATCTTCAAACAGCAAGATATAAGCAAAGCCACCTTTAACAAGGCTGAGCGCTTCCTTGATTTTGCCCATCAAGTTCGGATTGTGACTGCGACGAATGAGGTGAGCTAAGATTTCCGAGTCCGAAGTCGCGCTGAAAATTGCTCCTCTTTGTTCCAATTCTTTCTTGAGAGAGGCTGCATTGGTCAGATTCCCATTATGAGCCAAGCCAAACTGCATATCGTGAAAACGGAAGAGGAAAGGCTGGATATTATCTACAGAAGCTTCGCCAGCAGTCGCGTAACGCACATGCCCAATCGCACCAGTCCCCGTCAATTTATCTAAGTTAGCAGGGTTTCTGAAGACTTCTGATAGAAGACCCATATCGCGATGCCGCTTTAATTTCCCTTGGTCATTGGAAAGGATTCCTGCCCCCTCTTGACCACGGTGCTGAAGACTATGGAGACCAAAATAGGTCAATTTAGCAGCATCTGGATGTCCCCAGATACCGAAAACACCACATTCTTCATTAAGAGATTTTACTTCGTATGTCATTTTATATACCTAATTTTTATTTGTGTAGCACCAAGAGCTAAATCTACATGACTTTTACATTACTGATACTATCTATTAGAAAATCTGTAAGTCTTATTTTCCAGTAAAGTATTTAACCGCCGACGCAAACAGGTGCTGGTCTTTATTGCCTGGGATATTTTGGAAAAGACCGTCTTCATAACGTTCTGAGTGTCCCATCTTACCGATGATTTGGCCGTTCTTGCTGGTAATTCCTTCGATGGCATGGACAGAACCATTCGGATTGTACTTAGAATCCATACTTGGTTTTCCATCAAAGTCAACATATTGGCTGAAAATTTGTCCATTGTCACGGAGTTCAGCGAATTCCTCAGCCGTCACGACAAACTTCCCTTCACCGTGTGAAACAGGAATAGCATGGATATCGCCCACTTGCACCCCAGCCAACCATGGCGAGTTGGTGTTGGCAATACGAGTTTCCACCATCTTCGCTACGTGCTGGTTGGCATCATTGTAGAAAAGAGTTGGACTAGTACTAGTAGCATCTTCAAAGTTTCCGTATGGAAGAAGACCTGATTTGACCAAGGCCTGGAATCCATTACAGATACCGATAATTAAGCCACCACGGGCGATAAAGCTATCAATAGCTACACGCACTTTTTCATTGAGCAGGATGTTAACGATAAACTTAGCCGAGCCATCTGGCTCGTCCGCAGCTGAGAATCCACCTGCAAAGAAAAGGATATTAGCCTTGCCGATGTTGTCAACCATGATTTCAACTGACTTGGCAATGGCTTCTTCATTCAAGGTCACGAATGGCACCAAGTTAACCTCTGCACCTTCTTTTTCGAAGGCCTTAGCTGAGTCATATTCCGAGTTGGTTCCTGGGAAGACTGGGATGTAGACCACAGGTTTTTCAACCTTTTCTTTTGCTTTAATCACAACATCTGATACCACAGCTGGTACTTCAGCAAGTTCTTTAGCTTGAGTAAATTCTGTTGGGTAAACTTCCTCCAGTTTTCCTTGGAAGGCACTGTCAAGTTTCTGTCCATCTAGCTTCACACCGTTGACAAGGAGTGTAAAGTCTGCTTTCGTTTGACCGATTTTCTCTACTCCAGCAATTTCTTCAGGAGATGTGAAGACAAATCCGCCTAATTGAGCTGTTAAAGCCGTTTCAAGTTCAGGCAAGGTCACCTCTGCACCAATATGATTTCCAAAGGTAGCAAGAGCCAAACTTTCAACCACACCACCATATTTGACAGCCGATGCAGATGTTACTTTGTGAGCCTTTTGAAGGGCTTCAAATTGAGCGAAGTTAGACTTGATAAGATCGAAGTCAATCTCTTGAGCCAATGCTTGACCTGGGATGTAGTAGATATGTTCACCAGCAACCTTAAATTCTGGAGAAAGCACCTTACGGCTATCTGCCGTCGTTACCCCAAAGGCAACTAAGGTTGGTGGCACAGTCAATTCTTCAAATGTACCAGACATAGAGTCCTTACCACCAATAGATGGTAGACCGAGCTGAATCTGAGCTTCGATAGAACCTAGAAGCGCTGCTACTGGCTGACCAAAACGCTCAGCTTGTTTGTCCATGCGCTCGAAGTACTCTTGGTAAGAGAAACGAGCCTGAGACCAGTTTGCACCAGCAGCAACCAATCGAGCAGTTGCTTCGATCACCGCATAGGCAGCACCGTGGTATGGAGACCATTCAGCTACATATGGATTGAATCCTTGGGCCATGACTGACGCAGTATGGGTCACACCGTGTTGAACTGGTAATTTCTGCACAGATGCCTCAGTTGGTGTGAGTTGGTAACGACCACCAAGTGGGTGATTAACCGTGGAGCGTCCAACAGAGCAATCAAAGATAGTCTGTAATCCTTTTTGACTCGCATGATTCAAATCAGATAAAACCGCAAGTGTATCAACTTCAAGTGTGTTAGCAGATGTTTGACGTTCTTCTGGAAGCTTGACATCCTTGTCCACAACCTTAGCATCGACGACCACACGCACACCATTGGTGTCAAGGAAACGACGCTCCAAGTCCACGATTGTCTCTCCATTCCAGTGCATGACTAGATTTGGTTTTTCAGTTACTGTCGCAACCACGACAGCGTCAATATTTTCTTTATTACATTCTGTAACGAAGGCATCTACGTCTTCTGGACGAACCACGACCGCCATCCGTTCTTGAGATTCAGAGATGGCAATTTCAGTACCATTCAAGCCTTGGTATTTAAGAGGCACCTTGTTGAGGTCGATTTCAAGACCGTCCGCCAATTCACCGATAGCCACACAGACACCACCAGCACCAAAGTCATTGGACTTCTTAATGAGACGAGTGACATCTCCATTACGGAAAAGACGTTGAATCTTACGTTCTTCGATGGCATTCCCTTTTTGAACTTCAGCTCCAGCAGTTTCCACGGACTCAACCGTTTGAACCTTAGAAGAACCTGTCGCACCACCGACACCATCACGTCCAGTCTTACCTCCAAGAAGGATAATGACATCACCAGCTTCCGGTTTTTCACGGACAACATTGCCCTTAGGAGCCGCTCCGACAACAGCACCTAGCTCCATGCGTTTAGCTACAAAGCCTGGGTGGAAGTATTCACGAACGTAGGTTGTTGCAAGTCCAATCTGGTTACCGTATGAAGAATAACCATGAGCAGCTGTTTTAGAAATAACCTGTTGTGGCAATTTCCCAGCACGCGTTTCCGAAATCGGTGCTGTAATATCACCAGCACCCGAGATACGCATAGCTTGATAAACGTAGGAACGACCTGACAATGGATCACGAATGGCTCCACCGATACAGGTAGCAGCCCCACCAAATGGTTCAATCTCAGTTGGGTGGTTGTGAGTTTCATTTTTAAACATGAGGAGCCAAGGTTCCTTGACACCATCAACGTCCACTTCGATTTCTACTGAGCAGGCGTTTATTTCATCAGACACTTCCATGTCGTCCAAACGCCCATTAGCTCTCTCATAACGACCGAAAATAGTGGCCATATCCATCAAGGTTTGCGGTTTTTCAGAACGCCCCAACTCATCGCGCATAGCGATATATTTATCATAGGTTGACTGCAATTGTTTTTGGAATTTAGAAGCTGAAAAGTCGATGTTTTTCAACTCTGTCTCAAAAGTCGTGTGACGGCAGTGGTCAGACCAGTAAGTGTCCAAAACTTTGAGCTCTGTTTCCGTCGGCACGCGCCCGATTGACTTGAAGTAGTCTTGGATAAAGAGCAAATCATCCACTTCCATAGCCATCCCTTGCTCGGCCTTGTAGCGGGCAAAGTCTTCTGCTGTATAGCTTTCAAAGAAAGTCAATTTAGGAATGGTCTTGTCTGACTCTGAAAATTCCTGCTTGGCAATTCCTGTCGTGATGTCCTTGAAACGAGAATCAACTGGGTTGAGCAAGTAGTTCTTGACCGCTTCCAACTCAGTCGCATCAATATCCTTATTCACCAAGTAAAGTTGGGCTGTATTGACTGTCACATCACTCGAACTTCCCAGCAAAAGCAAGGCTTCTTGCGAAGAGGCCGCACGCTGGTCAAACTGACCCGGCAAGCTTTCGATGGCAAAGAAAGCATAGTTAGCAAGATCCGCTTGCACAGCCGCTTCATCCAAGACATGGTCTGTCACCTGCTCAGAGAAGATGTGTTTCTCTGCAGGTGCAAACAAGTCCTCTGCCAAGTCAAACACATCATAAACTTGTACGATGCGAATACTTTTCAAGCTTGAAAGTCCCAAGTTATGCTGGAGTTCTCTAACTAAACTCTCTGACTTGACCTGAAAATCAGCCTTTTTTTCAACAAAAATACGTTTATCCATCAATTCTTATTCCTTTATTTCAGCTCTTGCAATGTTCTCAAATGACCTTGAGGTTGTTATTTCAATTCCTGCAATTTCTCCCAAACAATCTCGTAAACGTCGGTTAATTCACCTAGACCCCTACGGAAAACATCCTTATCCATGTGGTTGCCATCCGCATCCCACAAGCGGCAGTTATCTGGTGAAAATTCATCTGCCAAGATAATCTTGCCATCCTTGTCAAAACCGAACTCTAGCTTAAAGTCAATCAACTTAAGCCCAATCTCAGCAAACCAAGTTTTCAAAAGTTCATTGATTCGACGAGTTTCTTCCTTCAAGTAGGCAATCTGCTGCTCATCCGCAATCTTTAGAAATTTCACATGCTCGTCATTGATAAATGGGTCATCCAAATCATCATTTTTATAGTAAAATTCGACAATCGGAGTCTCAAATGCGATACCCTCATCCACACCAAAACGTTTTGAAAAGGAACCAGCCGTGTAGTTGCGAAGCACAACCTCGAGAGGAATGATCTCAACCTTTTTATTGAGTTGTTCTGTATCTGAAAGTTTCTCCACAAAGTGAGTCTCCACACCAGCCGCATTTAACTTCTCAAAAATAAAAGATGAAATCTGATTATTCAACACTCCCTTACCTGCAATCTGCTCCTTCTTAACACCATTGAAAGCAGTCGCCTGGTCCTTGTAAGTTGAAATAATAAGATTTTCATCCTCAGTTGTATAGATATCTTTAGCTTTTCCCGAATAGATCAATTGTTTTGACATTTTAAAGTTCGCCTTTCGTATTACTTGAGCACATTCTACCATAAAAAACCTAAAATTACAAGAATTTAACCGAATAAATAATAGATGTGTGCCGAAAATAGTAAAGAAAAAACTGCAAGAAGGAACTTTCTCACAGTTTTGAAATCATTTAACTCTAAAAACACGAATATTACTCTTTGTTCAAAAATTGATCCAAATAATAACGCAGGTAACTTTTCTTACCTGTAATCATCTGCAGACGACCTTCCACACCATATCGAAGTTTTTCAGCTTGATCAGAAGTTAGATTAGTCTCTACCTCGATTTTAAAGAAATTCCCTTTTTCAGTCTTAGTAGCTGTCGCATCAATACCTGTAATTGTAGAATCTAGGAAAAGTTGATTCTTGGCATCATGAGTCGTAGTATAGCGAACAGAATCACCGACCTTGATCCTTGCTACGTCTTTTGAACTGAGATAAGCTGTTAGTTTGGCTTTCCCTTCTTTTTCCAAAGATGGATAGAGTTGGGCTAGTAGGGTACCTTCTGCTACCATGGTAGAATCACTAGTCTCAGGATTAAGGTGAAGAACCCCATCCTCACTAGCCGTAATTTTCCCCTTGTCTAGAAGACTTCCCTGAACCTTCTTGCCTGACTCTGCTTCCAAGATTTTCTGGTCTAGAAGGGTCAATTCCTGACCAACCTTAGCTAAATGTTGGGATTTAAGGGACTCCAATTGACTGCTTAATCCTGACGCATAGGCTTGCTGGGTACCTGAACCTGCATACTGGACACGGTAAGTAGCAAGACTGGATTCTAACTGAGAAAGCTGCGCTTCTACCTGCGCAACTGCCTGGGATTTAGCTTGGGAATTTTCCTCGCCCTGAGACTTATAGGACTGGTAGAGAGAGTAGGCTAGATTCTGACTGGCCAAGGAAGCACCTGTTTCAATAGCTGACTTAGCTGTCTGGTAATCGCGGATTTTAGCCTCTGTTTGACTGATGAGGTTCCCGATTTCGGCTTGGGTTTGGCGAGCTGCTGCATTCTGGGACGCGATGGTCTCATTTTGTTGCGATGTACTAGCCCTAAGACTGCCTGCTTGGCTGATGTAGTCGCGAAAGGTGGCCTGGTAGCCAAATTTATCCTCCTCTGGAAAGTGATTCTCCCCTTCTTGCAGGCTCTTCTGCAAATACTCCAATTGCTTTTTTTGATCCTTGAGCATGTCCAACTGACTAGCATAGGCCTCTGCTTGGACACCCTCTGCCCCTTCTTGATATTGAACCAACAGTTCTCCCTTTTTAACCAGCTTATTTTCTTCCAAATGATTGACAAGAATACGATTGTTGCTAGTTGACTGGATATTGGCAAGAATACGACTAGGCTCTACAGTAGCTCTAGTTGACAAACTCAGCTCCTTCTCTGCAAATGTTGCAAAGCCAAGCAAAAACACGAGTAGAAGGGACATGGGGACAATCACCCGACTGGAAAAATTATGGTAACGACGATTATAAAACTCCGCACTTTCTAAAAATTCTGGTTTCATCCTCTCCTCTTTCTAGCTATTCACCAAATGGGCGTAAAAGCCACCCTGTGCAAGTAAATCAGCATGCTTTCCTTCTTCAACAATCTTGCCCTGGTCCAAGACAACAACCTTCTCTGTCCGCTCAGCAATGGTCAAGCGGTGGGCGATGAAAATCAAGGTCTTGTCTAAAGCCATGAGATTATCAACAATTCGCTTCTCTGTCAAAATATCTAAACTGCTGGTCGCCTCATCCAAAATCAAGACCGGCGCATCTGTCAAGAGAGCACGCGCCAGAGCGATTCTCTGACGTTGACCACCTGAGATTCCTGCCCCATCCGAAGTCAATTCTGTCTGGTAATTCAGTGGCATGCGCTCAATGTCCTCCCGAATCTCTGCCAACTCGACCGCCCGTAAGATATCCTCTTGAGTCGTCCCTTCTTTAGCTCCAAGGAGAAGATTCTCCAAAATCGTTCCGTTAAAGACATAGGGCTGTTGAGGCAGATAGTTGATATACTGGCGCAAGGCTTTTTTATCAATCTGATTGAGATTGACACCACCCAGACTAATCTCTCCCTGACTTGGATCGTAAAAATTAACCATCATCTTGGCCAAAGTCGTCTTACCTGACCCTGAAATTCCCACAAAAGCTACTTTAGAACCTTGGGAAATGGTCAAGTTGATATCCGACAAGACGTCTCGACCATAGCCATACTTGTAGGAAACCTGCTTGAAGTCCATATCTCCCTTCATCAAGCTCAAATCCTCAACTGTTTTCTTCTCCTCAAACTCAGAAGCTACCAGATAAACCTCATTCAGACGGTTATTGGCAACCTGCGCTGTCTGAAGCTTGGTTTGCAGATTGATGATATTTTCCAAAGGATTGGTAAAGTAAACCAGCAAGGTATTATAGGTAATCAACTGCCCCAAACTCATCTTGCCATCCATGACCAGAACAGCCCCCATCCAGAGAATACCGACATTGAGCAAGAGATGGGCAACTTTTTTCAGAGCCTTTTGCTGACTCTCTGCCCGACTATAGGTAAAAGATTTTTTCAGATAATCCACAAATTCCTTGTCAATTTTTTGGTAACGCTGACTTTCACTGGTCAAGGACTTAATAGTCTCAATACCGTTGATGTCCTCAATGATAGAAGAAGACAGAACCGCATTGGCTTCCATGGTGTCCCGATTCATCTTTTCAAAAGGCTTCATAAAGGCAAAGATAATCACTGTGTAGATAGGAAGTGCCAATAAGGTCATGAAAAAGAGATTAGTATTTTGTGAAAATAAAACAAGGGAAATAATGACAACCGTTGACACATCTAGGAAAATCGAAAGAATGGTCGAAGCCAGCGCATCAATGATACTGTTAGCATCTGTAAAACGAGACACGATTTCCCCTGTACGACGTGTCGCAAAAAAGGACATAGGCAGGTGAAAAACATGCTTGATATAGGACAAAATCACGTCAATCGATAAGCGTTGCCCCAAAACAAGTAAGAGATACTCCTGAGCGTAAGACAAAATCTGCTGGAGAATATAGACGATGACCAACCCAATAGAAATAATCCCCAGCGTCGAACGCATCTGATCTGGCACATAGGTATCAATGATAGACTGCAGATAATAAGAACCCACAATATTAATCAAGGTTACCAAGAGTGTTGCCAAAACGATATTAGCAATCAAGCCACGCTGCTTCACTAATATAGGGATAAAAGAGAGCAGGCCATTCTTTTGATCCTTATGAGGCTTGTAGTCTGGACTAGGTGCCATAAAAAGAGTCACTCCTGTCCATTCTTCCTCAAAACGCTCACGTGGCAGTTTGGTCAATTTCACCCCAGGATCTGGATCGGCAATATGAATGCTATCCTTATCCTGCCCAGTCACCACATAGTAGTGGAGCAATTTCCCTTCCTTAAGCACATGGACAATAAAAGGAAAAGTCAAATCTGGCAAGTCAAAAAGCGTCATATCCGCCTTAATTGCTCTCGTCTCAAAGCCAATCTCCTCTGCCACCTTGACCAAGCCCAAAGCCGTTGTCCCATCCATGGTCGTCTTGGCCAATTCTCGCAAGTGAGCCAAAGAATAATAACTACCATAGTAGCCAAAAACCATGGCTAATGAAGCTACACCACAGTCCATCTGATCCACCTGCGGACGATAGTGACGTTTCCCAAATTTCATATTCATCTCCTTTTTCCTAAACTCATCTGATAACAACTATCTTACCCCAATCCCCAAACAAAAACTGGACTTCCTCCCCAAATGCTCCTATCTACCTCCCAAATGTACTTTTGGGATAAAAAAATAGGCAGAACAAACGTTCTACCTAAAATATATGTTTATTTCTTTTTCTTCCTAATTCTTTTGTCAATCATGTACAAAACGATAATCGAAAATAGCGGTGGTACAATATAACTCTTTTCACTCATTGTCAGCTGAAATCCCAGAGTTGCAAGTATCTTAAAGATGAAAATATTCATCAAAAATAGAAAAACAAATACTAAAAAATATTTTAAAATCTTATTCATTTCTTTCCTTCAGCTTTCCTAATTTCTATACCTATTTTATCAAAAATATATGTAAAACTCCAAATAAACACCTCAACTACACTTTTGGCAAAAAATAGGCAGAACAAATGTCCTGCCTACTAAAAATATGGTATGAAAGGCAATTGATGTTTTACTGTCACCCTAGGCAAGCTTGGAACAAATAAATCATTGATAGTAACCTTTACGACATCCTATTTATTACTTCAATTACTAATGTCCCTGCTATTCCTAAGCCACCTCTGGTATAATCTATTCATGGTCAAAATAGATAACACCGTTCTAAGTTACGATTCATAGTTTTTCTTACATTCTTTAATAAAATATGTATCAAATTGTTAAAATTAACGTCTGCTTCCTAGATGACGACCGTACATATAGGTAACAACTCCTAAAACACCCCAAGCGATAGCTGTAGAAGTAGTAATAATAAGTCCACCCTCGGTACTAGCCAAATCTGCTTCTGCCATGATCTCAAATTTTTCTTCTAATTTTTTCATATCCCACTTGCTCCTTTAAATATATTAACCAAACGTACGAGATAACCAATAACCAGCTACCCCAGCTCCACCTGCAGCAAGTAATGAGCCTCCGATAACAATCAATAAACCCACTCCGCCTTGTACTTGCTCTAATTCATTTTGCTTTACGATTTCAAATTGATTCAAATTTTGCATGATATACTCCTTTTTAAATAATACTAGCTAATCCAATAGCTACTCCTACTAATAAACCCACTATTCCTGAGGCTGATATAATAACAGCCGCAAATTCGTTTGAAAACTTCATTGATTCTCTCATTATCTCTTGTTTCGACTAATTCCAATAGCTACTCCTGCACTTAAACCGGCAAATGCTGAACCTGCAATAATACTAGCTGCTACTGCAATCGGAATAATTCCCCCATCCACATTCATCAACTCTTCTTCTGTAAGAGCTACAAAGTTCTGTTCCATTTTGTCAAAATTTGTCATCTTTTTTCTCCTTTATTTCTATTTTTTAGTTTACGATTTCTGGCTCTTAAACCATTTTAAAAACCAGAATAGATAAATTACTGAATTCCTTTTCTTTCCTTTTCGTCTCACTTATCTATTTGAGAAGTGATTTAAAATGAACAGGTAAATTTCATTTATTTTAAATACCATTTGATAAACCATGGCAATAAGATTGGTAAATACATCGCGTAATCTCCTTCCTTTTCTTCTCACTTATTTATTCGAAAAATAATTCGAAAATGTACAATTAATTAAATTTTATTTGAAAAATAATTTAATGAACCACGGATAAAAACCAGTCACATACATAAACACTCCTCCTTTTTCTTCCTTATCTATCTATTCGTAATTCCCACTAAAAGTTCTAAATTTTTTATTTTTCCTGACAATAAAAAAGCAACACGACTTGCATGTTGCTTCTTGCTATTCTTTACTTTTGACGACTTCTACCACATCTCCTACGCTCTGCAGTTGGTCAATTTCCTCATCACTGATTTCGATATTAAATTCATCTTCCAGTGTCAAGATAAACTCCATCAAGTCAACTGAGTCCGCATCCAAATCGTCTTTCAGACTCAAGGATTCTGTCACGACAAAGTCTTCTCCCTGTCGCTCTTGGATAATGGTCACAATACGGTCAAAAATTTCTTTTTCTGTCATCTCTTTTATTCTCCTGAAAATTCACGCGCAGTCTGGGCAACTACGTCTGTTTCTAGCATGGTACGGATCTGACGAATCGTACTATACACAGCCTTGGCATCGCTTGAGCCATGAGTCTTAACAACAGGTGCCTTGACACCAAACAAGACTGCTCCACCAACATCTGAATAGTTGAGCTGTTTTTTCAAACCTCTGAGGCTGTCCTTGAGAAGGAGGGCACCTAGTTTCGCTCGCAGACCACCACCTGTAATAGCGGTCTTGAGCAAGCCCATGATTCCCATGGCTGTCCCTTCAATGGATTTGAGCACAGCGTTTCCCGTGAAACCATCTGCCACAACAACATCTGCAACGCCATTCATCAAATCACGTGCTTCCACGTTTCCGATAAAGTTCAAACTTTCATCAGCCGCCAGTAATTCATAGGTTTCCTTACGAAGCGGGTCGCCCTTACTACTCTCTGTTCCGTTGTTGAGCAAGCCAACACGTGGTTGCGTAATGCCACGAACATTTTTAGCATAGAAGGAGCCTAGAACCGCGTATTGATGGAGGTGCTGGGCTGTATTTTCTGCATTAGCACCGAGGTCCAGCATGTCAAAACCTTTCCCATCAATAGTCGGCAAGGTTGACATAAGCCCAGGGCGATCGATATTCTTGATACGACCCACGATGAAAAATCCTGCTGCTAGTAAAGCACCTGTATTCCCAGCCGAGAGTATAGCATCTGCCTCTCCATCTTTGACAGCCTTGGCCGCCAAGACCATACTGGCATTTTTCTTCTTCCGAATAGCTCTCGTAGGTTCATCGCCTGAATCAATCTTCTCATCCGTATGGATAATGCTGACGCGCTCCGTCGCTGTCATATATTGCTTGATTTTAGCTTCATCTCCGTAAAGTTGAATCTCGATATCTGAAAAGTCAGCTAGGGCTTGATTGACACCCTCAACGATGGCCTGAGGTGCGTAATCGCCCCCCATGGAATCTACTGCGATTTTTTTCATTTCTTTTCCTCTTTTAGTAATTGTCCCCAGTCGGATAGGGAATCAATAAATTTCTTTGATTTTAGGTGAATCCCAACGTACTCTTCGTAGAGTTGATCCATAAATTGGCGTAGCTCTTGCTTGATTTCAGGCTTGAGCGAAATGGTCTCCAAGGTTTCAAAATCAATGGCTTGAAATTGATTGAGCAGATAAGGGATATTAGGGTTTAGATGGCAACGTCTCTCATCTTCATGATAATGGTCTGGACAGAGGCAAGCGCCATATTTGAAAGAAAAGTCAAAAGCCTGACCGACCCGATGGCAAAAGACACACTCATTAAAATTGAGGCTAATCCCAAATCGAGTCAAGATTTGAATTTCAAAAATGTTAGTCAAAACCTGATAATCCAAGCCAGCTTCCATCAACTCCAAAGTCTTTTGCAAAAAAGCAAACAAGGGAGCATCCTGCTGATTATCCTGCAAACTAGCATCTGCAAGAGCTGCCACATAGGTCGCATAAGCCATGACAAAGAGATCGCTATTAATCTTGGGAAACGTCATCACCTCATGATAGTCCTCAATGTAACTGAGCCCATCATCATTGATTCGTAAGAGAAATCGAGCCAGCACCAAGGGCTGAATAACAGGAGCCAGCTTAGACTGGCCAGCATGTTTAACGAAAAACATGCGCTTGCCAGCCTGCTCTGTAAAAATCTTGACTAGCTTGTCATCCTCACGAAAGTTACGATTGTAGAGCACCAAGCCTTGACTCGTGATAGACTGAATCATGCTTCTCTCATATACTCCTCAAGTCGTTTCATGGCTTCTTTGATCGTCTCCATGCTGGCTGCATAAGATAGGCGAACATAACCTTCCCCGTAACGCCCAAAGGCTGCACCAGGGATAAAGGCAACAGCCTTCTTCTGAGCAAAATCCTTCAGAAAAGCAAAGGAATCTTGATTGTAACCCGCTGGAATCTTAGCAAAGATATAGAAGGCACCGTCTGGTTTGATAATCTCAAAACCAAGAGTAGTCATTTTTTCGATAATGTAATCTCGACGCTGGATGTATTCCTTCTTCATAGGCTCCGCATCGTTTTTACCAGCCGTCAAGGCTTCTACCGCAGCATGTTGAGCCATAGTATTTGCGGCAGTCACCAAGTACTGGTGACTCTTGATTAACTGGGCTGTGAAGGTCGCAGGAGCGAAAATCAACCCCAAACGCCAACCGGTCATAGCATGCGATTTAGATAGACCATTGATAATAATAGCTTGGTCTCTCAGCATCGTTCCTAGAGACACATGGGCTTCGCCTGTGTAGGTCAATTCTGAGTAAACCTCATCACAGACAACGAAAATTTCGTACTTGCGCAAAACAGCTGCCAAGGCTTCCAACTGCTCTCGACTATAGGTAATTCCTGTCGGATTAGCTGGATAGTTGAGAATAACCGCCTTGAGCTTGTCTCCCTGCTCCAAAATGGCCTTCTCCAACATTTCAGGAGTCAAGACAAACCCATTTTCAGTCGTGTCAATCTCGACAATCTCTGCCCCAACTAGATTGACAATCGGTTCATAGCCTGGATAAGCAGGAGCTGGCAAGAGCACCTTGTCTCCCTCTTCCAAAATAGCTGTCAAAGTAGCAGATAATGCCTCTGTCGCCCCAATTGTAACCAAGATTTCATTTTCAGGAGCATAGTCCAGTTGGTACTTTTCCTTAACAAAGTCACTGGCTGCCTGACGTAGAGTCAGCAGACCACTCATCCCTGTATAGTAGGATTGGTTCTGATCAATCGCTCGCTTGGCCGCCTCCTTGACATGGTCTGGCGTTGTAAAATCAGGTTCCCCCAAGGTCAAACGCAAGACCCCAGGAATCTCCGAAATAGCCTGGTCAAACTGACGAATCAACGAAACTTGAATCTTATCTAACTGTTTATTAAAGCGCTTAGTTAAGTCCATAGATACCTCCTACTTTCAAAACGTATCTCTATTATACTACAAAAGCCCCCCGACCGCAAAAATACATTAGAGAATAGCTTTCCACTTTCTATTTTACTTTTCCTGTTTACAGGTCTATAATGGTAACAGATTCTATTTGGAGGTTTTTATGTCATTTCTATCAAAAAATGGAGTAGGCATCTTGGCCTGCCTTCTGATTTCACTACTTGCTTGGTATCTAGGCGGATTCTTCCCTGTGATTGGCGCACCCGTCTTTGCGATTTTCATAGGCATGCTCCTACATCCCTTTATCGCGTCTCATAAACAACTGGATGCTGGATTGACCTTTAGTTCCAAAAAATTGCTCCAGTATGCCGTTATCTTGCTTGGTTTTGGTCTCAATATTTCGCAGGTCTTTGCAGTTGGGCAATCTTCACTCCCTGTCATCCTGTCCACCATCTCAATAGCCTTGATTGTTGCCTACCTCTTCCAACGCTTCTTTGCCCTGGACACAAAACTGGCTACCTTGATTGGAGTGGGTTCTTCTATCTGTGGTGGTTCTGCCATTGCGGCGACAGCACCCGTTATTCATGCCAAGGAAAAGGAAGTAGCCCAAGCCATCTCTGTTATCTTTTTCTTCAATGTCTTGGCTGCTCTCATCTTTCCAACCCTAGGTACTTGGCTTCACTTATCTAATGAAGGATTTGCCCTCTTTGCAGGAACAGCTGTCAATGACACTTCCTCTGTAACAGCCACAGCCAGCGCCTGGGACAGTCTCTACCAGACCAATACCCTCGAATCCGCAACCATTGTTAAACTGACGCGCACCCTGGCTATCATCCCTATCACTCTCTTTCTCTCCTACTGGCAAAGGCGCGAGCAAAAAAATAAGCAAGGTTTGCAACTGAAAAAAGTCTTCCCACTTTTTATCCTTTACTTTATCCTTGCATCGCTCCTAACAACCCTACTGACCTCTCTCGGTGTAGCTAGTAGCTTCTTTACCCCTCTTAAACAACTCTCCAAATTCCTCATTATCATGGCCATGAGTGCTATCGGACTCAAAACCAATCTGGTAGCTATGGTCAAATCCAGCGGAAAATCCATTGTTCTCGGAGCCATCTGCTGGATTGCCATCATCCTCACTAGTCTTGGGATGCAAACCCTTATCGGCATTTTCTAATACTCTTCGAAAATCTCTTCAAACCACGTCAACGTCGCCTTGCCGTAGGTATGGTTACTGACTTCGTCAGTTCTATCTGCAACCTCAAAATAGTGTTTTGAGCAACCTGCGTCTAGTATCATAGCTTACTCTTTAATTTTCATTGAGTATAACACAAAAGGTAGCACAGCAGCTACCTTTTTCTTATGCTTCCTCAATCAAACGTGTATGTTCTCTCTTGATGCAACGATTCATCACGATGTCATCACATCCACCAGCACGCAAGATTTCTTCCGCTTCTAGACTTTCAAGTCCTAGCTGTGCCCAAAAAATCTTGGCATCAGCCTTGAGAAAATCACGCGCCACATCTGGCAAAAACTCACTGCGACGGTAAACATTGACAATATCTACAGGAAAAGGAATCTCTGCTAGGCTAGCATAAGCCTTTTCACCCAAGATATCGCCACCTGCCGCCTTGGGATTGACTGGGATGATTTTATAACCCCGAGCCTGCATTTCCTTGGTCACTCGATTGCTAGTTGTTTCCTCACGATCTGACAACCCCACCACAGCAAGTGTTTTACTCGTTGCTAAATACTGACGAATCACGCCATCACTTGGATTGATAAATTCTTGACTCATAGAAATCCTCCTTTTTCATCAGTATAGCACATTTTGAAAAGGCTTGCAGATTTTGGCTACAAAAAAGCTCCCAGCAGTTCACTTCTGCTAGGAGCATGTTCCATTTTAAGTGAAAACTTAAATCTTTTTCTCAATACTGAAAAGTGGAGAAAGTGGGCGTTTTTCATGGATACGTACGATAGCATCCCCTAGGAGATGAGCGATTGAGATCTGCTCAATCTTATCGATCAAACGTTCTTCTGGCAGATAGATGGTATCCAAAACAACCAATTTCTTAATAGCTGATTTTTGGATATTGTCCATAGCAGGACCAGAAAGAACTGGGTGCGTACAGCTCGCATAGACTTCGATGGCACCAGCTTCTGCAAGGGCATCTGCCGCGTGACAAATCGTTCCAGCCGTATCAATCATATCATCAATCAAGATACAAGTCTTGCCTTCGACCTTACCGATGATATTCATGACTTCACTAGTATTCATCTTATCAACGCTACGACGTTTGTCAATGATAGCAATAGGTGTTTTCAAAAATTCTGCTAACTTACGGGCACGAGTCACCCCTCCATGGTCTGGGCTGACAACCACATAGTCAGAACCAACCATGCCACGACGCTCAAAATAATCCGCAATCAGAGGAGCTCCCATCAAGTGATCCACAGGAATATCAAAGAATCCTTGAATCTGCGCAGCATGCAAGTCGATGGTCAATAAACGATCCACTCCAGCTACTTCAAGCATATTTGCGACAAGTTTTGAAGTGATGGGCTCACGCGCTCTAGCCTTTCTATCCTGACGTGCATACCCATAGTAAGGCATGACAACATTGACAGATTCTGCACTCGCACGCTTCAAAGCATCTACCATAATCAAAATTTCAAGCAGATTGTCATTTACAGGTGAACTAGTTGATTGTAGGATAAAGACGTGTTTCCCACGGATTGATTCTTCAATGTTGACCTGAATCTCTCCATCTGAAAATTGGCGAACACTTGATTTCCCCAACTCTATCCCAATCTCCTGCGCCACACGTTCTGCCAATTCTTTATTAGAAGAAAGGGCAAACAGCTTTAAATCAGAAAAAGACATGATTTCCTCCGGTATATATGTATCGCTTGTGCTTTTCACAAGATTTTTCCATCTACCATTGTAGCGTTTTTTGCACTATTTTTCAATCAAAAATAAAAGAAGGGCACCATATTTGTACCCTTGCATCATTCTTTTGAAAAATATTCTAGTTCATCAACTCATTGTGCTTCTCAACAAAGCGATAAGCCTGATAAAAACCATAAAGAGTAATAGCCGTAACCAATGGAATCGCTAAAGGCAACTCTGTCTCCAACTCAACAAAAGGGGAGTTAAACAAGAAGTGAGTTCCCAAGGCTAAACCTAAGAAAAGAAGCCCCTGTTTCTTGCCATCCTTCTGCCCTTTATAGGCTCTGTAAAGCAAGTACACACCTACTACAGCCAGACCTGAAAAAGTCCAGTGAGAGGCAATTCCTGAGATGATACGCTCTAAAATCCTTGAAATAGTAAAGTCAAATCCCTCTGGCAAATCCGTACGAATGTAGCCAATGTCCTCAATCATTTGGAATCCCAAACCAGAAGCAATCCCTAGTAAAAACAAAGATTTTAATTTTCGCACAGGAATCAAAGCTAAAACAAAAACCAGTGGCAATAATTTCAAGGGTTCTTCTACCAAAGGAGCCACAATAGCACTTTCAAAGGCATTTAAAAATGCACTATCTGGGAAAAGAACCCCCAGTAAATCATGGATGTAGGTATTAGCAAAGCTAGAAAGCCAGCCTGAAAGGAACATCCCACCCAATAAAGACAAGATCAAGGCGTTCTTTGGTAATTCCCATTTTTTCCCAATACGGAAAAGGAAATAAAGAGCCGGAATCATGTAAAAGAGAGCTAGAAAGATAGAAACTCCCATCAGTCCATATTCCGCACCTGACATCGAACCATCCGTATAGTAGATTGTCTCATACTGTAAACCAATACATAGCAATAAAATAAAAGTAAATAAAATACTGTTTTTCTTCATACACTTTCTTTCTAAATGAATTTTTTACAATTCTACGACTGTCATACTTCCTGTATCCACATCGTAAATAGCACCAGAGATAATGACATCGTCTGGTATTAGGGGCGAATCGATAAGGAGTTGCATGTCCTCACGTACACTCTCCTCTATATCTTGGAAGGGCAAAAAGTCCTGATCTGACACATCGACACCTAGTTCCTCTTTTAAATACTCCTGAAAAGGTCCATTTTCAAAGGTCTGAGCACCACAGTCTGTATGGTGCAGCACCACAATCTCTCTTGTCCCCATCTGTTGCTGGGAAATAACTAGCGAACGAATCATGTCCTCAGTCACTCGACCACCTGCATTCCGCAAGATATGAGCATCCCCAAGTGCCAAACCTAGAGCTTGCGCAACGTGCAAACGTGAGTCCATACAGGTTACAATGGCTACTCTAGTTTTGGGTTTAAGTGGCAGATTTAACTGCCCATGTAGGGCAACATAAGCCTGATTGGCTTGCATAAACTGTTCAAAATACGACACGATTCCCTCCTTGAAAATTTGATAGTCAAATATTTCTCCTATCTTATCATTTTTAAGAGGATTTGTCACAGATTAAGCAAAAACCTTTTTCAAAACTTCCTGAATCGTTGTCACACCAATGACCTGAATTTCCTTAGGCGGAGTGATTCCTGTCAGAGAATTCTTAGGTACATAAATCTTAGTAAAGCCCAGTTTAGCAGCTTCATTAATACGTTGCTCGATACGATTCACGCGCCGAATCTCCCCTGTCAAACCCAGCTCGCCTACAAAACATTCCTGAGGGTTGGTTGGCTTGTCTTTGTAACTAGAAGCAATGGCAACTGCAACCGCCAAGTCAATGGCAGGTTCATCCAATTTGACACCGCCAGCAGATTTAAGATAAGCATCTTGATTTTGCAAGAGAAGACCGGCCCGTTTTTCCAAAACAGCCATAATCAAACTCGCACGATTGAAATCTAGCCCTGTCGTCGTACGCTTGGCATTTCCAAACATAGTCGGTGTGACCAAAGCCTGAACCTCCGCCAAAATCGGACGCGTCCCTTCCATGGTCACAACGATTGATGAACCAGTTGCTCCATCCAAACGCTCTTCTAGGAAAACTTGACTCGGATTGAGGACCTCAACCAAGCCACCCGACTGCATCTCAAAAATCCCAATCTCATTAGTAGAACCAAAACGGTTTTTGACCGCTCTCAAAATACGAAAGGTATGGTGACGCTCCCCTTCAAAATAAAGCACCGTATCCACCATATGCTCTAGCATACGAGGACCAGCCAAGGTTCCTTCCTTGGTCACATGACCTACTATAAAGATGGCAATATTATTAGTCTTAGCCAGCTGCATGAGCTCAGCAGTCACCTCACGCACCTGAGAAACAGACCCCTGCACCCCTGAAATCTCAGGAGACATAATTGTCTGGATAGAGTCGATGATGAGAAAATCAGGCTGGATACGTTCCACTTCTGCTCGTACGCTCTGCATATTGGTCTCTGCATAAAGATAAAACTCACTATCAATGTCTCCCAAGCGCTCTGCACGTAACTTGATTTGCTGGGCAGACTCCTCTCCACTAACGTATAGAACAGTCCCCACTTGAGACAACTGGGTTGAAACTTGTAGGAGAAGGGTCGATTTCCCGATTCCAGGATCCCCACCGATGAGGACGAGACTTCCTGGTACCACTCCGCCTCCAAGTACACGGTTGAATTCCTCCATCTCTGTCTTGGTTCGATTAACGTTGATAGAAGTCACCTCAGCCAATTTCATGGGTTTAGTTTTCTCACCTGTCAAGGACACACGCGCATTCTTTACCTCGGCAACCTCAACCTCTTCTACAAAAGAAGACCAAGACCCACAGTTGGGGCATCGTCCCAGATATTTAGGGGAATTATACCCACAATTTTGACATACAAATGTCGCTTTTTTCTTTGCGATGATAAACCTCTTTCTATATCTCTAACTCACACTCAATCACTTGACAAAAATCAATCTTCTCATTTGGCACAAACTGGCGCATAAGCATTCCGTGAGTTACAATGATAATAGTTTTATAATTTTTATATTTTTCCAAAGTTCTTAAAAAACGATGACGCATCTCCAGAGCAGTTTCATAGCGGCAAGGAGAATCTTCAGGTAAACCTCCTTGATGTTTTAGATAATATTCATGAGCTACCAATACACTAGTTAAATCAGAGTTAGTACCATTTAAGTCTGGACGCCACTCATGAAAAAACGGCTCCACAAATAAGTCCAATCCTGTTTCAACCGCTATATAATGGGCTGTTTCTAAAGCCCTCGTCACAGACGATGAAATAATAATCTCTGCCTTTCCAAAACATGCAGTTTTAGCAACTTCTTTTGCCAGACTGCGACCTTTTCCTGTCAATGGTGCTAAATCACGACCAAAACCGCTATAGAGTTGCGGATTTTCAAGTTTATCAAGCATACTATAATCTGGCTCCCCATGACGTACAAAGATAATCTTCATTCTAGTGCCCAGTCGATCCAAATCCACCAGTCCGCACGCCGTCTGCCGCATCTCCATCTGCAATTAAAAAAGAAGCAAAGACAGCCTGGACAACACGTTCTCCAACTTCAAGAACAACCTCTTGGTCTGTGATATTCTTCATCTGCGCAAAAATATGCCCTTCATTCCCAGGATTGCCATAATAATCCCCATCAATGACCCCAACTGAATTAATTAAAACCAAGCCCTTTTTACGAGGGTTTGAAGAACGATCATAGAGGTAGAGAACCTCAGTCGGCTGCATATAAGCCTTAACCCCTGTCGGAACCAATACAATCTCTCCTGGCGCAATAACTGTACGCACAGCAACCTTTAAGTCGTAACCAGCCGCATGGGCTGTCTCACGCTTGGGCAATAAATTTTTATCTGTAAAAGTCGAAACCAATTCAAAACCACGAATTTTCATATTCTTCTCTTTTCTATTATCATTTATTCTAGATTATTCTATCTTATTTATTCGGAAAAAGCACGAAAAAAAGAGCACACAATTCAAATCGCTTAGGGCTGCTGGATTCCTCCCCTGACCCGCTTCACGCAGAACTGTTGCTCCACTATTTATTATATCACATTCCTATTCATTTTAAAAGCAAAATTATTTTTTCCGTCTATTTCTAAAAAAGTCCTGCATAATACCTGCACATTCATCTTCCAAAATTCCCGTTTCAACCTCCACACGATGGTTGAGACGCTCATCTGTCAAAATATCATATAAACTACCAGCAGCGCCAAATTTCTGGTTTTTAGCCCCATAGACCACGTTTGGAATACGGGCAAGTCCAATCGCCCCACTACACATGACACACGGCTCAATAGTCACAAAAAGTGTACAATCCAGCAAGCGCCAACTCTCCTCACTCAGGTTCGCATTTTCTATAGCCATAATTTCCGCATGCATAACCGCTCGTTGCAACTCCTCACGCGCATTATGCCCACGACCAATGATTTCTCCGTCCTTGACAATCACACAACCAATTGGAATTTCATCGTGTTCAAGAGCAATCTCAGCCTCTCTCAAAGCCTCCCGCATAAAGACTTCTTTTTCTTCAACTGTATAATTCATCAATTTCCCTTTTACTACTTATCGATTTTATTATTATATCATGAATCCCAAGACAAAAAAAGCCACCGAATGCGGTGACTTTATAGGGAGATTATTATGAAAAAGAAAAGTTTAGGATATTTGTTACAACAAGTTAGGAGGTCTTCTTGTAACTGTCTATAGTATACCCTACCTATCTTAAACAAATCTTAAAAATCTCTTAGGACCAAACACTTTCTAAAATATTTGTTTGTTCACGACCAGGACCTACTGAGAAAGTAGAAATACGAACGCCAACCAATTCACTCACACGACGAACATAGTTACGCGCATTCTCAGGAAGATCTTCCAAATTACGAACTCCGGTAATATCTTCTGACCAACCTGGCAACTCTTCATAGATAGGCTTGCAACGTTTCAATTGCTCAAGACTAGCCGGATAGTAGTCAATACGTTGACCATCAAGATCATAGGCCACACAAATCTTCACTGTATCTAAACCACTCAAAACATCGATAGAGTTCAATGAAAGGTTAGTGATACCAGAAACACGACGACTATGACGCATTACAACTGAATCAAACCAACCCACACGACGTGGACGACCAGTTGTTGTACCATATTCATGACCGACTTCACGGATACGTTCTCCTACTTCATCAAACAACTCAGTTGGGAAAGGACCATCTCCTACACGACTCGTATAAGCTTTACATACACCTACAACCTTGTCAATCTTGCTTGGCCCGACACCTGAACCAATCGTAACACCACCAGCTACAGGGTTTGATGACGTAACAAATGGATACGTACCTTGGTCGATATCTAGCATAACACCTTGGGCACCTTCAAAAAGGACGCGTTTACCGTTATCAAGCGCATCGTTCAAGATTACAGATGTGTCTGTCACATATTTCTTGATTTGTTGACCATATTCGTAATATTCTTCAAAAATATCATCGAAGGCAATCGCTTTACTGTCATACAATTTTTCAAATAGACGATTCTTTTCAGCAAGGTTACGTTCTAAACGCTCACGGAAAATATCTTTATCCAAAAGATCGGCAATACGAATTCCCACACGAGCAGCCTTGTCCATATAAGCTGGACCAATTCCCTTAATTGTAGTACCAATCTTATTGTCGCCCTTAGCTTCTTCTTGCAAACGGTCTAACTCGATATGATAAGGCAAAATAACATGCGCGCGATCAGAAATACGCAAGTTATCAGTTGTCACACCCTCCTCATGAAGATAGCTCAACTCTTTTACAAGAGATTTAGGATTTACAACCATACCATTCCCAATAACAGAGATTTTTTCAGGAAAGAAAATTCCAGATGGAATCAAGTGCAACTTAAATTTCTTACCATCAATCACAATCGTGTGACCTGCATTATCACCACCTTGGTAACGTGCAATCACTTCTGCATTCGCTGAAAGGAAGTCTGTAATCTTCCCTTTACCTTCATCACCCCATTGGGTACCTACAACAACAACTGAAGTCATAATCTTGTCTGAGCCCTCAGGCTCTTCCTTTCTCACATACATGGCAGGACTCTCACCTGCAATTATATCTTACAATTTATTATAAGAAAAAATCGTCTTTTTATCAAGAAGAAACAATAGAAAGATTTGCTATTTCCAACTATTAAAAAAAGATTTAGAAAAATTACTAGCTATTTGCTATTATATTTCCATAAAAGAGTAAATTAGTTCGGAAATTTAGCCAAATTATCTCAACAAGAAATAAAACCTTGTTTCATTATCATCTTTTCAAGATACAAACGATAAGCAACACGATAATGGTAAACGATAAAATCCCGATGATTCCCAATGCTATATCGGAAAAGATAATAAATCAAAAATTTAAAATGAAAATGTTCCCAGTCCCAACTATCACCAAAGAAAGTAGCATACTCTTCTTCGATACTGTCATAGAAATCAGTCATCTGATCATAAATACTTTGTAGCATAAATATATACTCCTTTTCTTTTTATGACCTTATTCTAACAAAAAATTTTACACATTCACTATCAATTCCTGAATTGTTAAAATACCAACCTCAACAAGATAACAAATAGGAAAAATTGACAGAATAGGAATAAATTGACTACCTAAAAAAGCGACTGAAGTAAAATCTTAAAAAAGAAAAACGCATAGTATTGAACTGAACTGCACCCCAAAAGTTAGACAGAAAAAATCTAACTTTTGGGGTGTTT
>NZ_CAMHZR010000006.1:0-83617 GCF_946190325.1 Streptococcus mitis
GCCAATGGACCTGTATATTCAGGAGCTTCTTCAGTTACTGCAGCCTCAACGCCATTAACTCCACCTGTAAATTCTGGTTTTTCTACTGTTGGTGCTGGTTCTTCTCCCACTGTTGCCAATGGACCTGTATATTCAGGAGCTTCTTCAGTTACTGCAGCCTCAACGCCATTAACTCCACCTGTAAATTCTGGAACTTCATTTGTTGCAGCTTCGCTTCCATTTACACCATGAGTAATTTTAGAACCAACTACTGAAACAGGCAAATTATGCATACTTTCGATAGCTCCTTCTGCTAAGCCTGTAACTTTTTGACCAATATCCTCAGGATCTACTGTAAACAATAGAGTCTTTGTGTCATACTGCGTCATAAACGTAGCCGTCTTACCATTTGCAAGCTGTAATGTTGGTGCTTGATTGACCAATACTTCTGAATCAAATTCCATAGCAATAATGCCTTGCCCCATATGAACTGCATGTGTAACTTTTGCTTCGGTTGGAGAAACCATATCCTTGCTTAAGAAATCCCAATTAAATTTCTTATAAGACAAGGTATATTCGTTTTGGTTGTTATCTGCATGCTCATAAAGCAATCCATATTCGCCATTCCCGAGATCTTGAATAGAATTGTAGGCAAACTTACCACTTTGAATAGGATTATGCTTAAGCCAAGTCAGCTCTCCATTTTCTTCGACACGGGCTAAGTGTACCAAACCGTTGAAACGTCCTGGTCCACCTGCATTACTAAGAACAATATACTCTTTTCCATCATGCATCGTATGAATAGCAGCCAATTGAACATAAACATCCTTGACATCCGCATAACGTTTTATATCATTTTCCCAAGTTACTCCACCATCTTTACTAGTAGCAACTTGAAGGTCCCCTGTCAAGCCACGCATGAAGAGCTTGAGATCTCCATTATTTAACTGTACAACAGAGGACTCGGTATTTTGAGCATAATAATTACTCATGGTACTGGAGTCAATCACAGTGCCATCAGTCAGCGTACGATGGTCATTCACACCACCTCCCATATGCCAAGTCTTACCATGGTCATCTGAGTAGATAACCCGAGATGATTGAGAACCGTTTAAGTGGTTGGTCTGATTAGTTGTATAAGTAGGTACAATGATTCGACCTTTATGAGGTCCGGTATGAAGAGTAATTCCTGTTCCAGGCCCAACCCCTAAGAATTTCATCCAATCAGCTTTTACCATTGGGGTAATATCTTGAGGTGCTGACCAAGTCTTACCATCATCATCACTGTAAGACATCCATAGATAAGAATCCTTAGCAACTCTAAATGGAGACGTTTTATTGCTTGTGAAATAAATATTTCCTAATAGTTGATTCCCTTGATACAAATCACCCTTATCGCTATAAGCTGGTTTAACTGGGTTTACAACAACACGATAATCGGTTGCTTTCCCATCTGGAGTATAAACTGTGCCATTTTCGCGTATTGTATAGGAACCTTCTTCGCCTTCTTTGTAGAGAATTTGGTAAGTTTTGCCATCGATTTGTTTATAGGCTTCTTCTCTTTGTGCAGCCATTCCAAAGATTCCTTTCCCTTCTGGGAACATATCATAGATAGAAAAAATTCGTTTTGTTTCAGGATCTTGAACCAAAACCATATCGATGTTCACTGGTGAACCGATTGATGGATCAGAGGCTTTTGGATTGTCTCGTAAATTTGTAATCGTTACTCGGTCGCTCCATGTCTTCCCCTTATCCTCACTTCGTCTAACGACCATGCCGATATCACCCCAGTCACTTGAATGAAGACGGCGTTCATCTGCACCAGCAATCAGAGTGCCTTTATCTGTCTTAAGAAGAGCAGGAATACGATAACTCTTGATGCCATCTTTATTTGGTTGGTTATGCATACCACTTTCAAAGACATCTTGTTTTTCAGTAACTTTAGCTCCCTCAGGTAGCTTTTGCTCCAAATCAGATCTTTCAAATAATTGGCTACGTTTTTGAACTTCAGCAGGAGTCAGTACTCGGTCATAGACACTTAAATTACGAACCTGTAGATTTGCTCCCCAAACTGAATTTCCTGCCCGATTTGTTGCACCAAGTTGAGCATGTGTAATATCTGACATATCCTTGATAAATTTACCAGACTTCACGCTAGTACGCGATAAAACACCGTTTACATAAAGTCTAACTTTTCCTTCTGGATTGTCTGCATTTGGTCTTTCCACAGTAAAGGTAACCGAATTCCACTGCCCAGGCTTAATTTTCAATGGAGCATCCGTATATTTATCATAAAATTGTGCTCCATTAGCATCACGCCCCTCTATTAAGGCTGTATTATTGAGAATAGCCATTGTGAAGTACTCATCTTTTTTCTTATCACTAGACACTGAAAATAGATTATAAAATGCTGGAGCTTTTGCATCTGGCTTAAATTCCATATGAATAGTCGCATTTTGAAGCTTCTTCAATGTATCTAATTCACTGGCTAAGTCTACACGCTGACCATTTTTCGAATTTGTTTCAATATCTTCTTTTTCCACTACTGGAGTTGCATTTTCGATGTTTCTAGCATAATAATCTCGAGGAATAACTCCCTCTTCTTCTTTATCTTGGTCCTTGTTACTGGCTTCTGTAGTTGTAGAATCTGTTTCTGGTTTATCAGCAGGAGCTGGTGTGTTTTCAGCTGCAGGGGTATTTGTTGGAGTGGTTGTCTCTGCTTCAGTAGTCTCATTTTTCTTCAACTTATCTTGATCAACTTCCACACCATTGTCTTTCGCTGTTGCCAATTTTCCAGCTAATTCACTATCTAAATTTGCAAGACTTCCTGAAGAAGCTTCTTTTGGTAATTCTGATAAACCTTGATTATTATTTTCAGCTGCAGTTACAGTTGAGTTTCCTTGTTCATTTGCCAATACAGGATTTACTCCAAACACCACAGCACCAATGGTTACAGATGCTACACCCACTGCAAATTTACGAATGCCATATCTTTGTTTTCTATCAAAATTCTTCTGATTCATCTTTCTACCTTTCAATTTCACAAAAAATAAAGCGCTTTCTTTTTGCTTTAAAATTTTTACTCCCCATCATAGGAAAACACAAGAAAGCAATTAATGGACGAGAGTTGCTCTCCTTCTCTCTTTCAACATTTAGCTAGCTGCAATCCAAACAGTAGCTCTCTCACTCCTTTCCTAGACACTTTTTCTTTATTATACAATAAAGTCATAGGTTTATCTCGAGCTTGCCATAGAATAGATTTTACTTTCAGTGATATTTTAATATTTTAATATTTTTAAAAGTACTTTCAACATTTATAACAAATAGAGAGCTACTGGGCTCTCTCATTCATCACTTTATATACTTAAAAAGAATCTCACTACCACAGAGCCAATTGTAGACTTGATCATTGACAAATACATTCATGGCTTCGTGGGCATACTCAGGCATGATGCGATAGGCTTTATCGCAGGTCAAACGGTTGTAAATCGCAAACTGGGTAATAGGATAGCAAACATCGTCGTCCAAGCCCGTTATCATCTTAACCTCACCCTTTATACGATGGGCAAGATTTTTCACATCGATATAGGCAAGGGTCGACATGATTTCCTCCTCAGTTTCGTGGAAGGGGTCGTGAAACTTGAAATAACGGAAAAGTTCGTCATAGGCTTCACTTGTATTACCAATCTCAAGCACTCGTCTGAAGTCTGACAAGAAGGGATAGATGGCAACTGTTTTCTGAATCCGAGGATTGAGTGCTGCTGCAACTAGGGCTAAAGCCCCTCCTTGCGAAGCACCATAGCTAGA
Organism: Streptococcus mitis; assembly: GCF_946190325.1. Classification (GTDB taxonomy): domain Bacteria; phylum Bacillota; class Bacilli; order Lactobacillales; family Streptococcaceae; genus Streptococcus; species Streptococcus mitis_CF. The sequence goes on from NZ_CAMHZR010000006.1 coordinate 3,787, forward strand.
AAGTCTCTTCTCATCAACTTGAGGTAGACTAGCAATGATTTCAACCAACTGGTAAATATCCAGATAAACATCCTTATAAAAGAGCTGGTCTCGTCCTTCCACTGCGCCCCGGATAATGTGCCCTTTCACAGTATTGCCCAGAGGTGAGCGTAAACCATCTTGAGAATAACCTGATTGACCACGCACATCCATAGACACAACACCATAACCAGCTACAGTAAAGGCCAACATGTCAGTCCAATCCCAACCACGACCCATATAGCCATGGAAATGGAAAATCACAGGAACTTTTTCTTCACTCTTTGGAATGACTAGACGTGCATAAACTTGACCTTCATTGCTACCTTTAAAAGTTAACTCATAGCACTTGACTTGGGGAATGTGGAAATCTCTCTCCTCCAACTGGTAGGCTGGAAGTGTTGAAACTTTTTTCACTTCCTCATCCCAAAAAGCATCAAAGTCTTCTGGAACCTCATCCCGTCCTCTATAAATCTTGATTTCTTCTAACAAAGCTGGATTTTTCATAACATGCTCCTTCATTTTTGTAATCGCTACCACAACTGTAGCATATTTAGAAAAGCAATGCAAGAAAGAAGGATAAATAGAAAGTGAATTTGAATTCCTCTCCTTATTTCCTAACGCTTAAAAGTGGTTTTTAGCAAGAAAAAAGAGCTCTTAAGCTCTTTTTAGTCTATTCACAATTTAATTTTTATCTTCTTTCTTTTGATAAGTGGTTTGGTAATTTACTTTAATCGTTACGGTCATGTGAGAGTCCTCGTTTCTTTTTGATGACTCTAGTATAAAGGTTAAACCTAAAAGCTAGCTTAAGTTTTCCTTAGAGAAAGCTTAATCTAGATGTTCTTTCTTTTCCAAATGAAGGACAATCATGCGCCATTCTGGATCCTCTTTCCAACCTTCCATAGAACTAATATAGCTGGCAACCTTTCTAGCCTCTTCTAAAATCGGAAAATCTTCGATAATATCAGCCACTTGGAATTCTGGAAGGCCTGACTGTCTGGTTCCAAAAATCTCACCTGAACCACGCATTTTCAAATCTTCCTCCGCAAGGACAAATCCATTGGTGGTTTCTGTCATGATGCGCATGCGATCTTTTCCAGAATCCGTCTTGGGATTGGAAACGAGAACTGCATAGGACTGCTTGTCCCCCCGACCGACACGACCTCTGAGCTGGTGAAGCTGGCTGAGCCCGAAGCGATCGGCATCCATGATAATCATGACGGTCGCATTGGGAACATTGACCCCGACCTCGATAACCGTCGTCGAAACCAGAATATCCGTTTTTCTCTCTTTGAACTCCTGCATAATCTGGTCTTTTTCATCACTCTTCATCTTACCATGTAAAAGAGCCACCTCTGCCTTACCTGCAAAATGAGACGTCAACTCTTCTGATAAGGCAATGGCATTTTTCAGATCCAGAGCTTCTGATTCTTCAATCAAGGGAGAGATGACATAGGCTTGGGAACCTTTTTGAATTTCCCCCTCTAACCAAGTCAAGACCTGATGTAGTTGCTCATGCTTGATCCAGCGTGTCACAATAGGCTTCCGCCCTGCTGGCATCTGGTCGATAATGGAAACATCCATATCGCCAAAGGCTGTGATAGCCAGCGTCCGTGGAATAGGAGTCGCTGTCATCATGAGAACATCTGGATTGTCGCCTTTTTCCCTTAGAATACGCCTTTGCCCCACACCAAAACGGTGCTGCTCATCGATAATAATCAAACCAAGGCGATCATAATCCACTCCATCTTGTATCAAAGCATGAGTTCCGATAATAAAGTCGGCCTCACCCTTGGCAATGGTCTCCAAGACTTCTCTTTTTTCTGCAGCTTTTAAGGAACCTGTTAAGAGAGCCAGTTTCAAGTCTGGGAAGAGACTCTTCAAACTCTCAAAGTGTTGCTCTGCTAAGATTTCTGTTGGCACCATGAGGGCTGATTGGTAGCCAGCTGTCACCGCCGCAAACATGGCCAAACCAGCGACTACTGTTTTCCCACTCCCCACATCCCCTTGTAGGAGACGATTCATGTGGTGGTCGGACTTCATATCAGTTAAAATTTCCTGCAAACTCTTTTCCTGAGCTTGGGTCAGGGCAAATGGCAGACTTTCTTTAACAGCTGACACTTTTTCCTGAGACCAGTCCAGAACCAGACCGCTTCCCTGAACTCTATTTTCAGATTTGAGCGTTTGCAATTGCATTTGGAAATAAAAGAGTTCCTCAAACTTGATACGGCGAAGGGCCTGCTTGTATTCTCCCAAATCCTTTGGAAAATGCATAGCTCGGACTGCCTGACAACGGGACATGAGTTTGTATTTGTCCAGCAAGGACTGGGGCAGATTTTCCTCTATCAAGAGGTCCAGGCCCTGATCAAAGGCCGTTTTGATGACCTTGACCAGACTGGCTTGACTGATTCCCTGAGTCAGACGATAGACAGGCTGGAGGTCATCTTCCACCTGAGCCAGGACCTTCATCCCAGTCAGACTAGCCTTGGCACGGTCCCATTTTCCAAAGACGGCAAGAGTTGCTCCTAACTCTATCTTATCAGCCAGATAGGGCTGGTTAAAGAAATTCACCGCAAAAACAACTTCTCCCTGCTTGAGACTAAAACGCAGTCGATTGCGCTTGAAACCATAATACTGAACACTAGCAGGAGTCACGACTTGACCAGACAAAACCGCCTTTTCTCCGTCTTCCAGCTCCAGCACCTGCTTGGTTTTAAAGTCTTCGTAACGGAAAGGAAAGTAGAGCAAGAGGTCTTGCAAGTTTTCAATTCCTAGTTTGGCGTATTTTTCTGCTGACTTTGGTCCCACACCAGGTAAGACATGCAAGGGTTGATGTAGATTCATGCTCCACTCCTTTCTTTTCTAATAATATTCTCTCGGAATGCGGTCGCTGAGAAGACAAACCACCTCATAGTTAATAGTCCCACGGTAGGTCGCTACCTGAGTAGCTGTAATTTCCTTGTCCCCGTTAGAACCAATCAAGGTTACCTTTGTTCCTAAGGGATAAAGCTTAGGCAGACGAATGGTGATTTGGTCCATCGAAACCCGCCCAACGATTGGGCAAGCTTGCCCATCTACCAAGACAGCGAAATTTTGCATATCTCGTGTCCAACCATCCGCATAGCCGATTGGCACCGTCGCTATGACTTGCTCGCTATCCGCCTGATAAGTTGCTCCATAGCCCATGCAAGCTCCAGCTGAAACTGTCTTGACATGAACCAGAGCAGATTCCAAGGTCAAGGCTGGTTTCAAGTCATAAGGTAAGTCCAAAACCTCTCCGCTAGGATTAAGACCATACATGGCATCCCCCATACGGACCGCATTGAAAATAGTCTCTGCATGCCAAAGAGTCGTTGCCGAATTGCTGGCATGTATCAGCTCTGGAAGACCTTTCATACCGGCTAAAATAGTTTTAAACCGTTCTAACTGGGTATTAAAGTAGTCATCTGATTTCTCGTCTGCAGTAGCAAAGTGGGTAAAAATCCCTTCAACACGAGCACCATGTTGTTGGAGCAAGTCTTGAGCCTGCTCAGCCTCATGAGCCTCTCGAAAACCAATCCGTCCCATTCCTGAATCAATCTTGAGGTGGACTGTTAATCCAGTTAAGTCCGCTTCCTTATCTAAGAGTGCTTGAATCCACTCCAGTCCAGCTACAGTCAAGGTGATGTCATATTCTTTAGCTAGAGCAACAACTTCGATTTCAGAAACTCCTAAAATAAGGATTCGCTTGCTGAGTCCAGCCTGTCTGAGTTCAATAGCTTCATCGATATTGGAAACGCAAAAGCCATCAACATCATCTTGAATAGTCGTGGCAACGGCAACAGCTCCATGACCATAGGCATTAGCCTTGACTACTGCAAATTTGAGTGTTCCTTCAGGGATATGAGCCCCCATTTGCTGAATATTTTGTCGAATAGCTCCCAGATGAATCAGAGCCTTGGTTGGTCTATGCGGACTAGCTTTCATGATTTTCCTCCAAAATGACACTGGCTGTCACAAACTGATCTGTATGGCTGATAGACAGCCAAATCTTTCCTGAAAATGGTGACTGACTAAAATAAGGCGCCCCGCGTTCATTATTCAAGACTTCTAAATCTTGAAAACCGAGCTTGCCAATACCAGTTCCCATAGCCTTGGAAAAGGCCTCCTTAGCCGACCAGCGACCAGCCAAATATTCAATCTGCCTGCGCCCTTTGAGACTGGTGAAGCGCTCCATTTCCTTAGCGGTCAGCACGCGCTTAGCAAAGCCTTCATGTCGTTTAACTGCGCTTTCTATCGAAGCTAATTCTTCTATGTCAATTCCGTGTCCAACTATCATTCTCATCAAAAGGAGTTGAGATTCCCCAACTCCATCCTTTTCACTTATTTTGTCAAGGTAGCGTAAATCTCTTCTACCAAGGCCTCTGTATTCTCCCAACCTAGGCAAGGATCGGTAATAGAGCAACCAAAGACCTCTGGTTGGTTTTGACGACCATCTGCTAGGTAAGATTCAATCATAAAGCCTCGAACCGTCTTTTTGATTTTCTCGTTCCAATCACGATTTTGCAAGGTCTGGCGAACAATTCGAATCTGCTCCATATATTGCTTGCCTGAGTTATCATGGTTAGTGTCAATGAGGATAAAGGGATTTTCAAGTCCCATGGCTTCATAGCGTTCAATGGCATTTAGCAAGGTTTCATAGTAAAAGTTAGGCTCATTTTTCCCATACTCATTGACTGCACCACGAAGGATGACGTGAGCCAAGGGATTTCCTGAAGTCTCAACTTCTTGCCCATGGAAAAGGAAGGTCTGTTTATTTTGAGCGGCATAGATGCCATTAAACATAACACCAAGATTTCCAGAGGTTGGATTTTTCATTCCGACTGGTGCATCAATTCCTGAAGCCACAAAGCGGTGCTCTTGGTCTTCCACAGAACGAGCCCCAACAGCATGGTAGCTGACCAAATCATCTACCAATACCAGATTTGACGGATAAAGCATCTCATCTGCCGTTGTCAAACCAGTCTCTGTAATCACACGATAGTGCAACTGGCGCACAGCCTGCAAGCCATTGATCAGACTTGGAGCCTTAGAAGTATCCGGTTGGTGAACCAAACCCTTATAGCCATCTCCGTTGGTACGAGGTTTAGCTGTATAAACACGCATAACCATGAAAATCTTGTCCGCCACCTTCTTTTGCAAGGCGGATAAACGGCGGGCATATTCCAAGACAGCCTCTTCATTATCAGAAGAGCACGGACCAATCACCAAAAGGATCCGGTCATCTTCTCCTGAAATGATGTCTGCCAATTCTCTATCACGGCGCTCCTTTAGTCGCAAGGCTTCCGCAGACAATTGGGTTTCTGCCTTGATTGCTTCAATATCGATTTCTTGACCTTTTTCAATAAATGCCATCTTATTCTCCTAGCGTTTGGTAGATTTCTCTGACAAGGGCTTCCGTATTCTCCCAGCCCAGGCAAGGGTCCGTGATAGACTTGCCAAATACTTCCGGTTCGTTCTGACGGCCGTCTTCTAGATAAGACTCAATCATAAAGCCACGAACGTACTGCTTGATTTTTTCATTCCAATCACGGTTAATCAAGGTCTGGCGGACAATTCGAATCTGATCCATATATTGCTTACCAGAATTGTCATGATTGGTGTCCACAATGATAAAAGGATTTTCCAAGCCCATTTTCTCATATTGAGCAATAGTATCCATCAAATTATCATAGTAGTAGTTAGGAATATTCTTACCATATTCATTGATTGCTCCACGAAGAATGGCGTGCGAAAGCGGGTTCCCAGTTGTTTCCACTTCTTTTCCTAGGAAAAGGAAACTTTGTTTGTTTTGAGCAGCATAAATCCCATTAAACATAACATTGAGATTTCCAGATGTCGGATTTTTAAAACCAGTTGCGAAATCTGCCCCACTTGCCACAAAGCGGTGTTGCTGGTCTTCAACCGAACGGGCACCAACCGCCATGTAAGAAATCAAATCATCTACTAGCGGAAGATTTTCAGGATAAAGCATTTCATCAGCTGTCGTCATACCTGTTTCTGTGATGACACGATAGTGGAGATGGCGAACGGCTTTGATTCCGTTGATGAGGCTTGGCGCTTCCGTCGCGTTAGGCTGGTGAATCAAGCCCTTATAGCCATCTCCGTTGGTACGAGGTTTGGCAGTATAAACACGCATAACCATAAAGATACGGTCTGCCACTTCTTCTTGTAGAGTTGCCAAACGCTTAGCGTACTCAAGGACAGCTTCTTCATTGTCAGATGAGCATGGCCCAATTACCAAGAGAATTCGCTGGTCTTCTCCACGTATAATAGCCTCTAGCTCTTGATCGCGTTGTGATTTCCTCTCTAAAGCTTGGCCTTCTAGTTTTGATAAGGCACGAACTTCTTCAATATTAATTTTAGGACTTTTTGCTGTAAATACCATAACTCATCTCCTTATAAAGCAAACGGATACCAAGTAAAAATTTACTTTTCACAAGGTATCCGCCTCTAAACTATCTCATTTTATTGTCTTTTACCGTGACAGTTTTTAAACTTCTTACCAGAACCACATGGGCAAAGTTCATTCCGTCCAATCTGACTCAAATCCAAATCTTCTGGGATATTTGCTTGGTGGGCAGCGATATTGCGAGTCGCTGTTGTACTGATATGGTGTTCTGCTTGTGGTCTTTCTTGTTCATGAATTTGTGCTTTCATCATCAAACGTGTCACATCAAACTCAATCGAACCAATCATGTCATTAAACATACGGAAACCTTCTGCCTGATACTCAACAACAGGGTTGTTCTGAGCATAGCCACGAAGTCCAACCGCGTTACGCAATTGATCAAGAGCGTCGATATGATCTGTCCACTTGTTATCCACCACTCGTAGAATCAAAACTTTTTGGAATTCTTTAACTGCTTCTTCATCTCGTAGTTTTGAAACTTGACTGTCGTAAACCTTCAAGGCACGTTGGAAGAGCTCTTCCTTGATAGCCTTATCAGACAAGCCTGACAAGTCTTCCATCGTAATAGAATCTTCTGGAAGCAAGTTGTACTTAGCAAAGTTCAAAATCGCTTCTAGTTTTTCATCTTGTTTAGCACGCGCATGACCATCAACGACACGACCAATCGTGCGTTTGATCATTGAATGAATTTCAGGCGCCAAGTCACGGTCTGCAGTGATAACATCGTAACGTTGAGCGTAGATAATTTCACGTTGTTCACGCATGACATCATCGTATTGAAGGACTTGTTTACGGGTATCGTAGTTATTTCCTTCGACACGTTTTTGAGCCGCTTCAACCTGACGTGTCAACATACGAGACTCAATGGCCTCTTCAGACATGTTGAGACGTTCAAAGATTCCCTTCAAGCGTTCAGAACCAAAACGTTTCATCAAATCATCTTCAAGAGATAGGTAGAATTGTGACTCACCTGGGTCTCCTTGACGACCTGAACGTCCACGAAGCTGGTTATCGATACGACGGCTTTCATGACGCTCTGTACCAATAACACAAAGTCCACCCAATTCGCGAACTCCTTCACCAAGCTTGATGTCAGTACCACGACCGGCCATGTTAGTCGCAATGGTAACAGCACCACGTTGACCAGCATTCATGATGATTTGGGCTTCTTTATAGTGGTTTTTGGCATTCAAGACCTCGTGAGGAACGCCAGCTGCGACTAATTTCTTAGAAATATAGTCACTGGTTTCAACCGCTACTGTACCAACCAAGACTGGTTGACCTTTTTGGTAACGAGCCTTAACATCTTCGACAACCGCCTTAAACTTAGCCTCGATACTTGCATAAAGAAGGTCTGAGTGGTCAATACGTTGAACAGGACGGTTGGTTGGGATTGGAATAACACGAATGTTGTAAATTTCACGGAATTCTTCTTCCTCAGTCTTACCTGTACCCGTCATACCAGACAATTTCTTGTACATACGGAAAAGGTTTTGGTAAGTGATTGAGGCAGATGTCTTAGTTTCATCCTGAATTGGCACACCTTCTTTGGCTTCAATGGCTTGGTGCAATCCATCAGAATAACGACGACCTTCCATGGTACGACCTGTAAATTGGTCAACGATCAAGATTTCTTGTTCTTCGCTCACCACATAATCAATATCGAGAAGCATGATATAGTTAGCACGAAGGGCGTTATCGATAAAGTGAGTCAGAGCTACGTTTTCGATGTCATAGAGATTGTCAAGTTTGAAATAGCTTTCAGCCTTGTCAATCCCTGAATCAGACAAACCAATAGTTTTAGACTGTACATCGATGATGTAGTCGTCTTTGTCCAAAGATTTTACATAGTGGTCTGCCATGTGGTAGAGCTGACTGGTTTCAACTGCATTAGCACCTGATACGATCAAAGGTGTACGGGCCTCATCAATCAAGATTGAGTCAACCTCATCGACCAAGGCATAGTTAAGCGGACGTTGTACCATGTTTTCAGCACGAACGACCATGTTATCACGAAGGTAGTCAAATCCGATTTCTGAGTTGGTTGAGTAAGTAATATCACACTCATAGGCTTCTTTTTTCTCCATTGGAGATTTGGCAGCCAAGTTAATTCCTACTGACAAGCCAAGCCATGAGTACAATTCACCCATCTCAGTCGCGTCACGCTCTGATAGGTATTCATTGACCGTAACTACGTGAACCCCTTTACCTGAAAGGGCGTTGAGGTATACGGGCATGGTCGCAGTCAAGGTTTTCCCTTCCCCTGTACGCATCTCTGGCACGTCACCATGGTGAAGAACGATTCCCCCCATGACCTGAACCTTATATGGGAAGAGACCTAGGACACGTTTGGCACCCTCACGGACAACCGCAAATGCTTCATAAAGCAATGAATCCAGTGATTCTCCATTTTGATAACGTTCTTTAAATTCAACTGTTTTTGCTTTTAGTTGGTCGTCAGTCAAAGCAGCCATTTGGTCTTCGTATTTGAAAACCTTGTCAGCCATCTTTTCCAGACGACGGATTTCTCCTTTATCATTTTCGATAATTGTTTTTAAAATATTAGCCATGTTTTTCCTTACTTTAAATTCCGAATATTTTAGAATGTTCTTTTAATTTTAGCACAATTACTGATTATTTTCAAGGAAGAATCCCCATTTTGAAAAGGAAAAAGAGGCTAGTTTCCAAGCTAACCTCTCTGATTTTTATGATACTTTAATTGCCAAAAATCGGCAAAATAGCGAATAGGATAAATAGATTTATCCAAAAGGAAAGACAACAGATAAGTCCAAAAACAAAGAGACTGACTTTCTTGGACAGCAAGGCCATCAAAATCGACAGAATTCCAAAAACTAGTAAAACTTTCTGCATGATTAAGAGATTGATAGATATTCCCAGAACTGGTTTATCCCAAGGAACAAAGAAGAAAGCCAGCCAGATCAGCAGAACTAAACCAATATAGACCTTAGAATAGCGTGTAATAAATGATTTTAGACGTTCCATAAGCAACCTCCTACAAATAGAAAGTAATATAATAATCAATGAAAATCAAAGAGCAAACTAGGAAACTAGCCGCAGGCTGTACTTGAGTACGGCAAGGCGATGTTGACGTGGTTTGAATTTGATTTTCGAAGAGTATAAATCAATACCTTCCACCTTTAGACTTCCCTAGCTCCTGTCTCAAGCGAAACATGTTTTTGAAAAAGATATAATCTAACCAGTCACTCCCTAGAGATATGACTATCAAAAGCAACCCAACACCCCAAGTACTAGCATCTGATACATAATTTAGAACAAAAGGGAAAAATAAGAATGAAAAAATTGTCATATCCAAGCTAAACAGAGCTAAAAGGGAAATATAAATCCAGTAGAAATAGTAGATAATGGGGAAAAACTTACTGTTTCTATCAGCATTATCTATCCAATAAAAAAAGTAAAAGCAGGGAAATAAGAGTATCAAATGAAACCAATTAAACGACAGTTTCATCATCGACACCTCCTCTTTAAAATTGTTTTCTTTAGTTTCATTCTATTAAATGTTCTTACCAATATAAATCAATGCTTTCCACCTTTAGACTTCCCCAGTTCCCGTCTCAAGCGAAGCATTTTTTTGAAAAAGATATAGGTTAACCAAGAACTGGAAAAAGCAATAAGTAGTAATAATAGCCAAATGCCCCAAGACTTGATGTCTGCCACATTTCTCAATAGGATATTGAAAAATAGGACTGAAAAAACTGTCCAAGCAAGGCTAAAAAGAGCATAGAGGGTGATGTAAATCCAGTAAAAATAGTAAAAAATTGGGAAAAATTTACTATCTCTGTTGGCCTTTTCAATCCAGCTGAAAAAGTAAAAACAGGGTAATAAGATTAACAATTTAAACAAATGTTCCATCATCAACACCTCTTTTTGGTAGCGCTTTCTTTAACTTCATTTTATCAAAAAAATCTGGAAATGTCATTCCAGATTCTGCTTTTTTATTTACGTTTTCTTGCGATGAGATGAATCGGTGTTCCTTCAAAGACAAAGGCCTTGCGGATTTGATTTTCCAAGAAACGCAGGTAAGAAAAGTGCATGAGTTCTTCTTCGTTGACAAAGATAACAAAGGTCGGTGGTTTGGTTGCCACTTGAGTCGCATAGAAAATCTTAAGTCGTTTTCCTTTGTCTGTCGGTGTTGGGTTGATGGCAATGGCATCCATGATAACATCGTTCAAGACAGCTGATGGAATACGTGTATTTTGACTTTCACTGATTTGCTTAATCATCTCAGGAAGTTTGTGGAGACGTTGCTTGGTCAAAGCGGATACAAAGATAATCGGTGCGTAAGGCAGGTATTGGAACTGCTCACGAATATCTTCTTCCCAGTTTTTCATAGTGTGGTTGTCTTTTTCAAGTGTATCCCACTTGTTGACCACGATAATCATCCCTTTACCAGCTTCATGGGCAAATCCTGCAATACGCTTATCGTATTCACGAATACCTTCTTCCGCATTGATGACCATTAAGACCACATCTGAACGGTCAATAGCACGCATGGCACGCATGACAGAATATTTCTCGGTATTTTCATAAACCTTACCAGACTTACGCATACCAGCCGTATCAATCATGGTAAACTCTTGACCATCTGTATCTGTAAAGTGGGTATCAATAGCGTCACGCGTTGTTCCAGCAACAGGACTAGCAATAACACGGTCTTCTCCCAAAATAGCGTTAATCAAGCTTGATTTTCCGACGTTAGGACGACCAATCAAGCTAAACTTAATGACATCTGGGTTTTCTTCTTCATATTCATTTGGAAGATTTTCCACAATAGCATCTAGCACATCCCCTGTACCGATACCATGGACAGATGAGATAGGCAATGGTTCACCCAAACCGAGAGCATAGAAATCATAGATATCATTTCGCATCTCAGGGTTGTCCACCTTGTTAACTGCGAGGATAACTGGTTTGTGGGTCTTATAAAGCTTACGGGCTACGTACTCGTCCGCATCGGTAATCCCTTCCTTACCAGACACGACAAAAACGATAACATCTGCTTCTTCCATGGCAATTTCTGCCTGGTGCTTGATTTGTTCCATGAACGGAGCATCGACATCATCGATTCCTCCTGTATCAATCATGCTAAAAGAACGATTGAGCCACTCACCCGTCGCATAGATACGGTCACGTGTCACTCCTTCGACATCTTCTACAATGGAGATTCGCTCACCAGCGATCCGATTAAATAGGGTTGATTTCCCAACATTGGGACGTCCTACAATGGCAATAGTTGGTAGGGCCATAATTTCTCACTTTCTACAATAACTTCTTCTGTTCAAGATTTTTTCTAGTTGAGCTTGGTTCAGCTTGACCAAACTGTTCTGCTAAGCGCTGACTCCAACTTGTGGTCGCACGCGCCCCAGCATAGTCAGCCTGTACACGGTCGTAAGCCTCAATCACATCAACTGTTTGTTCCTGATATTCTTCCTCAAATACTACTTGATTCAATGGCAAGCGAGGTTTGACTTCATGTTCTTCATTTGGAAGACCTAGTGCCATCCCAAAAACAGGATAAGTATAGTCAGGCAAATTAAAGAGTTCTGATACTTCTTCTGACTTGTAACGCACCAAGCCAATGATGACACCGCCATAGCCCAAACTTTCAGCTGCCAGCAGGGCATTTTGACCAGCAAGGGCCGCATCGACCGAACTAATCAAGAGGCCTTCCACACCTTGAGGTTGGAAGGTGTCAGTATGAAGTTGAGCTCCCTTTTCAGCTCGGTTCAAATCTCCGACAAAGAGAAGGAAAACAGCAGATTGGCGAATGGCTTCTTGAGGCACCAATTCATACAAGGCATCTTTCTTTTCTTGACTTCGTACCGCAATCACAGAGTAGGATTGGAAATTCTTCCAAGACGAGGCCATCTGAGCTGCTGTCAGGATTTCAGTCAAGTCCTCCTGAGGGATGACTTGCTCCTTAAATCTTCGAACAGACTTATGAGCTTTCATCAGTTTAATCGTTTCTGTCATCGACGGTTCACTCCTTCTAAACGAGTCTCCTCAGCCAGATAACGGATACGTTCCATGACCCGTCTGGCTTCCCAGGTTTCGTCATTTCCATGTTTCCCTTTAGCGAAATGCAGCTCCAATTCTTCAAAGTTGAAGTTGGATGTGAAAAAGGTCGGTAAATTTTCCTGCATCCGATATTGGAGAATGACTTGTAGGATTTCATCCCGCACCCAAGCTGTTGATTGCTCGGCACCAATATCATCTAAAATCAGGACTTCAGAAAGCTTAATCTCATCCACCAAGGTCTTGACATTACCATCACCGATAGCATTTTTGACATCTATGACAAAGCTAGGATAGTGGAGGAGAGTTGATGAAACACCACGTTTTTCTGATAAATCATGGGCTAAGGCAGCCACCATGAAACTTTTACCCACACCAAAATCTCCATATAGGTAAAGACCTTTTCTAATAGCTGGATATTGTTCCACGAAAGCTAATAGCTTTTCAAAAACTGGCAAGCGCCCCAAATCATCCAAATCTACTTGAGCCAAACTAGCTTTCTTGAGACTGGCTGGCAGATTGATTAACTTGAGACGATTCTTAATAGCCGCTTCTTTTTCTGCTGCGATTAGTTCAGGAGTTTCTTCATAAGAAACATCCGCATAGCCATGATTCATAACCAAAATCGGCTTGTAGCCTTTGGCAATATAAGCCGTATCCCCACGGAGAAATTTGTCACGCTCGGTGATGTACTGATTAAACTTGGAGATACTGCGATTTAATTCCTCTGGAGTCAAGGATTCTTGCTGGATAAAGGCCGCAACATCAGGGTCCTTCATGATTTTCTGGACCAAATCTTGATAATGAAAACGGCTAGGTTGACGTTTGAGTACGTCTCCGACACTTTCCATCTAATCTCCTCCTTTTTCTAATCGAGCTAATAGTTCTTGTTTCTTACGTTCTAGTTCCAGACGAGTTTCCTCGCTGGTTTCATTCTTATAATCTGGATTGCTCCACTTGGGTACATTGGACTTGGCAGGACCGGGTTTACTAGTTTTTTGAACCTGACTTTTCTGCCCTCGCTCACGGATTCGCATGACTGCTTCTTCTGCCGAATGAATCTTTTGATAGGCATAGTCATTGGCTACTTTCATGGCATATTTCTCATTGATATTTGCCGAATCCACCTTATTAAAGGTCAACAAGAGAATGATATTAATGACTTCGTCCAGCAAGCCCAAGCCAGCCATCTGTTGCAAGAGTTCCCTTTCTGTTTGGGTAATACTTGCCTTACGAGTTTGCTTGATTTCTGCTAAGAACTGCAGGGCAGTTTTACTTTTAGCCTCTTTGATAATGGTTGCTTCCTTAGGACTAAAGTCAGAGGAAACAGGTTTTTGAGCGATTTTTTCCCGCATGCGTTTGGTTGAAATAACCTGGGAAACAGCTGTTGACTTGGCCAATTGATAAGTTTCAAACCAAGTCCATTTCTTCTCCTCAGCAATGGCAAAGAGGTTTAAGACATCGGACTGCTCATCCGCAAAACGAAGCCCATCTCGAGCCATAATCTGACGAAAATGGTCCAAGTCAAAATCGTTGGCCACTTTCTTCTTGAGACCAAGGTCTTCTTGACTTCCCAGTTCTGCCAAGTCTGGAAAGACTTGATTGAGTGAGACAGGTATTTCTTCACCATCAGCACTTTCAACTTTCAAATCCTCCACAGCTGCATCGCCAATCTTTTTCTCCAAAAGTCTGCGATAAACAGGATGCTCCAAGAAATCTTGACTTGAAAGAGGAGCATGGAGGGCTAGCTGATAAACATCCCCCTTTTGATAGAGGGTTAAGAGATTGAAAGCAGATAGGATTTTCAGGGATTTTATCAGTCTATCCATCCCAAAGTTGAGATGGTTAAGAATGCTTGAAAAAAGATATTCCTTTCTACCATTATCCCAAAAATTGATTGTATAAAGATAAAGGCTCAGTGCCTCCTGACCGATAATCGGGAGGTAGCACTGTACCAGAGATGAGGTATCTTGCGACACCCGATTATTCTTTAGATAAGAAAAACGGTCAATTGGCTTCATTTATCTTTCCTTTTTCTTTTTAGAGGACTGGGTGATTTGTTGGAGCAAGCTCTCTAACTCACTAACATCCTTAAAACTACGATAGACACTGGCAAAACGTACATAGGTAATCTCATCTAACTCAGCCAACTCCTCCATGACGAGTGAACCAATGTCCTCACTTTGAATTTCATTTTCATTTCGACCACGGAGTTTCTGTTCGATACGATTGACTACCATGTTGATTTCATCACTTGACACAGGACGTTTCTGGGCTGAGCGAATAATCCCATTAAAGATTTTATCTCTGGAGAATTGTTCCCGTGTGCCATCTTTTTTAACAACCACTAAGGTTCTTTCTTCTACTCGTTCGTAGGTTGTAAAACGGTGCTGGCATTCGTCGCACTCACGTCTTCTACGAATGGTGTTCCCTTCTTCTGCTTGGCGACTATCGATAACACTTGACTTGGTAGCCCCACATTTTGGACAACGCATCCTTTCCCTCCTTATCGTTTTCTTTTCATTATACCATTTTTTAAGCGATTCCCAAAACAATTCTTCTTTTTGCTTGACAAGTTTTTTGTTTTGTTGTATTATTTAATTAAGACAAAAGGATAAAAGAAAGGAGACCAAGATGTCCTGGACATTTGACAACAAAAAACCCATCTATTTACAGATTATGGAGAAAATCAAGCTTCAGATTGTTTCCCATACACTGGAACCCAATCAACAACTTCCAACCGTGAGAGAGCTAGCTAGCGAGGCTAGTGTCAATCCAAACACCATCCAAAGAGCCTTGTCAGACCTTGAACGAGAAGGATTTGTCTACAGCAAGCGCACAACTGGACGATTTGTGACTGAAGATAAGGAACTGATCGCCCAATCACGCAAACAATTATCGGAAGAAGAATTGGAACACTTCGTTTCCTCCATGACCCATTTTGGCTATGAAAAAGAAGAACTACCAGGCGTAGTCGGCGATTATATTAAAGGAGTTTAAGCCTATGTCATTACTAGCATTTGAAAATGTATCCAAATCTTATGGAGCAACACCAGCCCTTGAAAATGTTTCTCTTGACATCCCAGCTGGAAAAATTGTTGGTCTCCTTGGGCCAAACGGCTCAGGAAAAACAACCTTGATTAAACTAATCAATGGCCTCTTACAACCAGATCAAGGACGTGTCCTCATCAACGACATGGACCCAAGTCCAGCAACCAAGGCCATCGTAGCTTATTTGCCGGATACGACCTATCTCAATGAGCAAATGAAGGTCAAAGAAGCCCTAACCTACTTCAAAACCTTCTATAAAGATTTCAATCTTGAACGCGCCCATCATCTACTTGCAGACCTGGGCATTGATGAAAATAGTCGTCTCAAGAAACTGTCAAAAGGAAACAAGGAAAAGGTACAACTGATTTTGGTTATGAGCCGTGATGCTCGTCTCTATGTTCTGGACGAACCCATTGGAGGTGTAGACCCAGCAGCCCGTGAGTATATTCTCAATACCATTATCAACAACTACTCCCCAACTTCTACCGTTTTGATTTCTACCCACTTGATTTCTGATATCGAGCCAATCTTGGATGAAATTGTCTTCCTCAAAGACGGAAAAGTCGTCCGTCAAGGAAATGTAGATGATATTCGCTATGAGTCAGGTGAATCCATTGACCAACTCTTCCGTCAGGAATTTAAGGCCTAAGCAAAGGAGATTATTATGTTTTGGAATTTAGTTCGCTACGAATTTAAAAATGTTAACAAGTGGTATTTAGCTCTCTACGCTGCTGTTCTCTTCCTCTCTGTTCTTATTGGAATTCAGACACAATCCTTAATCAAACTACCTGAAAAAAATCTATCTGTTCTACTTTTTTTTCTATCTACTGTCTTTGGTGGTTTGATGGTTACACTTGTGATTTCAACTATCTTCTTGATTATTAAACGATTCAAAGGAAGTGTCTATGACCGACAAGGATATCTGACTTTAACCTTGCCAGTTTCTGAACACCATATCATCACAGCCAAACTAATCGGTGCCTTTATCTGGTCGTTGATTAGCACTGCTGTCTTACTCCTATGTATCTATATTATCTTATTGTCAACAAATTCTGATGCAGTTCAACTTTCTACTCTTCTGTCATTTGTTGCAGAACATTTTACCGGCTTTAGTCTTACTGTCTTATCCTTCCTACTAAATACCATCTCAGGAATCCTCTGCATCTACTTGGCTATTTCCATCGGACAACTGTTCAATGAATACCGTACCGCACTAGCCATTGTAGCTTATATCGGTATCCAAATCGTCATTGGATTTGTAGAAGTCTTCTTCAATACCAGTGCGAACTTCTATGTCAATTCACTTGCAGGGTTTAATGATAATTTCTATATGGGAGCAAGTACGAGTATTATTGAAGAACTCATATTCATAGCTATATTTTACCTCGGAACCTACTACATCTTGAGAAACAAGGTTAATTTGCAATAGTTTTAAAGTCTAGCGACAATAACTCGCTAGACTTTTTTCGTTCTCAGGACTTACATTTTTATATGAAGTATTTAATAAAAAGGAGTATAATGACTTTAAAACTAATTACATGTATATCGATAGGGAGGTCAACTCTTTATGCTGAGAAGATTTGTTACTAAGAAGCACCTCGTACTTTACTTCTTTTCTATTGCCATTACTTGGCTGGAAGCGATTATCACGCCAGCCCTTGTTCAGAATATTGTTACCAGTTTTACCAATCAAGAGCTAGGCCTTCTTTGGAAAGTTTTGATTTTGGGAATCCTTGGAAACCTCATCCTCTTACTAGGCTTAGCTGGGAAACGCTATTACTACGCTCGTTTGATTACTGACTTCAAATATGGAATCAAGAGTGCTATTTTCAAGCGATTTTTAAACAGTTATGAGATTGATGAAAAGGATATTTTGTCCGACCTAGAAAATGACGTCAAGCAACTAGAAGAAAGCTATATTGAGCCAACGGTCATCATCATTTCTTCTCTTGGCTTCACAACTGTGTCCATTCTCTATGCCCTATGGACTAATTTTTACCTAGGCTTGATTTTCATCCTCTTCTACTCCTTTCCTGTACTCTGCAGTGCTATCGGATCAAAGCGTTTGGACTCACTTTCTGAAAAGCGGTCCACTGTTAACCAGAGCTACTTAGCAAGCTTGACAAATTTTATTGGTGGTAGCCAACAAATTCGCCATTATCAGGGACAAGACTACTTTTTTACTCGCTACCAAAAACAATTACAAACCAGTCTAGATGCCGAAATCAACTATGAAAAACAACGCACTTTAAACAGTCTCTTGATCAATAGCATCGATGCCTTTTGTTCTGTCACACCAATCGTCATCGGTGGCTTTATGACCTACTATAGTTATTTAGATGCGGCGAGTTTTGTGGCTATCTATCTAGTTTCCCATAATATCGGCTATCAATTCCAAGAGTTGGCTTACTTTACCAACACCCGAAAAGCGACTCGAACTCTTCTCAACAAATACCAAAAACTTTTGAACCAGTCTGATCCCATCTCGCCTAGAAGCATAGAAAATATTTTCCCTATCCAACTTGACACCATCTCCCTTGAAAAAGAGGGGAATAGCCTCTTGTCTCCGATTTCCATACACATCAAGCAAGGAGAAAAAATTGCCATTATCGGGGAAAGTGGCTCTGGTAAAACAACCCTGCTCAATATCATTCATGGAGAAGAGACACCAACAAGTGGTCAGATTAGCTTTGCTGGTCAGAACCTGTCACGTCAAGAAATCACAAGTATTAGTTCCTATATTCTCCAAGATAGCCATTGCTTTGACACGCTATCTCTGGAAGACAATATCCTTCTAGGACTGGATAAAAATCCAGAGACTTTAAATCATATCCTCAAAAAAACAGGATTAGAACATTTGAAAAATCGACCCCTCAGCAATGATAGTCTGTCTGGTGGCGAGAAACAACGCCTAGAAATCGCTCGCTCCCTCTACCATGATAGCCAACTCATCTTAGCAGATGAGATTAAGGCCAATCTTGACTCGGAAAATAGCAGAAAAATTAGCGACTTGCTCTTCTCCCTACCTCAAACAGTCATTGAAGTCATTCACCACTACACGGAAGAAGACTTAAAACACTATGACCAAGTCATTCACTTAAGCAAAGAAAAGTAAAAGCCTATAACATACGATTTTAAAAAGCAAGGAATTCGGGTTCCTTGCTTTTTAACTCAATATCAAACTGGCTACAATAGGGCTGACAAAAACATAGAGAATACCTGTGACACCGATAGCCAAACCACCCATGGCTCCTGCTACAGAACCGTATCGAAAGGCTGTTCCCGTTCCGACAGCATGACCTGTTCCTCCAAGGGAAAGACCAACAGCTACTGGGTCGTCAATTTTCAACCACTTCAAAAGGGTCGGTCCGATGACACTGGTTAAAATCCCAGTCGCCACTACAACGACCAAGGTCACAGTCGTCAGACCTTGCAATTTTTCTGTAATCCCCACTGCCATAGCAGTTGTCACTGACTTAGGAAAGAGAGAAATGGCTAGGAAAAAGTCCATTCCAAAAATCTTAGCTACAAGGGCTGTGAAAGAGGTATTGACAACTACTGCTAACAGACTACCAAAGAGAATACTCCGTGCATGGTGCTTCATCAAGTGAAAACTCTTATAAAGCGGAATCCCTAGAGCCACGGTCGATGGGACAATCAAGTTGTTCAGATAAACCCCACCTTGGTAGTAATCTTGATAAGAAATACCCGTCACCTTTAGAAAGATGATAATAAAAACAGCTGACAAAAGCAAGGGCGTTGTCAATGGATGGGGAAAACGTCTGTAAATCAGCATTCCCGCTAGATAAGCTAGGATTGACAGGGCAAG
The DNA here is from genome assembly GCF_946190325.1 of Streptococcus mitis. Taxonomy (GTDB): domain Bacteria; phylum Bacillota; class Bacilli; order Lactobacillales; family Streptococcaceae; genus Streptococcus; species Streptococcus mitis_CF. The sequence continues at coordinate 23,190 of NZ_CAMHZR010000006.1, forward strand.
CCCAAACAAGGGATTGGAAACAAATTCACTCATTTGGCATCTCCTTTCTCATAATCTCCCTCAAACCGTCGTTTGATAAACTGAACTACCAAGGCTATGAGGATAATATTAATGACTGCTGCAAAAAAGATAATCAAAACAATTGGCAAAAGATAGGGAGCAATCACATCAAACTTTTCCATGATTCCCACTGCTGGCGGCAAAAAGAGAATGGTCATATTGGCCAGTAAGAAATTCCCAACCATGTTGACATGCCTGATTCTCAGCCACTTGAATTGTAGGGCTAGAAAAAGAATAATCAAACCGATAATACTGCCTGGGATGGGCAAATGAAAGAAACTAGAGATCCCCTCTCCGATTAGAGAAATCACAAAGAGAATCATTAATTGAACATATAATTTCATCCTAAACTCCACGAAATAGACTTCTTGCATACCAGTTTACTCTTTTTTCAGAAAATTTCAAGGAAATATACAAGAGTCATTAAAAATTAGAGAGGAAAGGGGATACAGACAATTAAAGACTAGTGAAAACAGCGTAATTTAGGATAAAGGATGCCTGCGTCTTTCTTGCTAGCTCTTTTGAAAAGTAGTATAATTATTGCATGCGCAATCATCTTGTGATACAGAGACTGTCCGCGAATGGACATTCTTCTATGCTATAACTCTAAAAAGAAAGGAGATACTATGACCTATTTGGAAAAATGGTTTGACTTCAATCGGCGTCAGAAAGAAATTGAAAGTCTCTTGGAAGAGACTATTGCCCAGCAGAGTGAACAAAGTCTGACCTTGAAAGAGTTTTACCTGCTCTACTATCTGGACTTGGCTCAAGAAAAATCTTTACGCCAGATTGACCTGCCAGATAAACTTCATCTGAGCCCGAGCGCTGTTTCTCGGATGGTGGCTCGCTTGGAAGCCAAAAATTGCGGTCTGCTTAGTCGCAGGTGTTGTGATCAAGATCGACGCTCTAGTTTTATCTGCCTGACAGGTGATGGGCAAAAAACACTGGCCACACTACAAAAGGCTGTCGAAGAAAGCTTGGAAACTGGTTTGGATTTCTTGATTTAAGATGATTTTAGAAAAAAGTTGCGTGCGCAATCATTTTTCTTGACATTCTCTTTTACAAGGAGTAAAATAAAATCATCATTAAACAAAGGAGTTTTAAAATGATTGAAATTACCTATCTAGATGCCAGCAAGAACGAAAGAACTGTGACGTTCGAATCTTATGAAGACTTTGATCGTTCACAACAAGCTTGCCTTATCGGCGTCGCAGACTACTACCCTGTTCAAAAATTGACTTACAACGGTCATGATTTGGACTACCATGGGACTTATGGAGATGTCTTCTTCTATCTCAAGAAACAAGATTTAAGCCAATATAACTAAAAAAGGAGAAATACAATGGCAAAAGCAATTACAGATGCAACATTCGAACAAGAAACAAAAGACGGTTTGGTCTTGGTAGACTTCTGGGCAACTTGGTGTGGTCCATGTCGTATGCAAGGTCCAATCTTGGACAAATTGTCTGAAGAACTTTCAGAAGATGTTTTAAAAATCGTTAAAATGGACGTTGATGAAAATCCAAACACAGCTCGTGCTTTTGGAATCATGTCTATCCCAACCCTTCTCTTCAAAAAAGACGGCCAAGTGGTGAAACAAGTTGCTGGTGTTCACACAGCAGAACAAATCAAGGCCATCGTTGCTGAATTGAGCTAATCAAACGAGAGACCAAGTACTTGCTTTGGTCTCTTTTTTCTTGCCCTTTGCCATTTTTCAAAAAATATGCTAGACTGTATGTAGAATATTACGATGTTTGGGACATGCCATCGCTAAAAAAAACCTTGACTTGGTATTTTTTAGCTCCCTCAAGGGAGCTTTTTGCGTGCTCTGAACATTTCCCATTTTGGAAGGAGTACTATGAAACGTCAATCAGCCTTGGTCGTCTTTAGTGGCGGTCAAGATTCTACAACCTGCCTCTTTTGGGCTAAAGAACACTATGAAACGGTCGAAGCCGTTACCTTTGCCTACGGCCAACGCCATCATCTCGAAATTCAAGTTGCTAGAGAAATCGCTAAGGAACAGGGGATTCGTCATCACATCCTAGATATGTCTCTGCTGGGGCAAATCACTGAAAATGCCCTGACCTCTGATCTGGAAATTGAGCAAAAAGAGGGAGAGGTTCCCAATACCTTCGTTGATGGTCGTAACCACCTCTTTCTGTCCTTTGCGGCAGTCCTTGCTAAGCAACGAGGCATTAAAGATATCGTGACAGGTGTCTGCGAGACAGACTTCTCAGGCTACCCCGATTGTCGAGATGTCTTTGTCAAATCCCTTAATGTTACCCTCAACCTTGCCATGGATTACGACTTTGTTATCCAAACACCTCTCATGTGGCTAGACAAGGCTGAAACTTGGGAATTAGCCGACCAACTCGGTGCCTTTGACTATGTTCGTGAAAAGACCTTGACCTGCTACAATGGGATTATCGGAAGTGGCTGTGGAGATTGCCCAGCCTGCCACCTACGTCAACATGGTTTAGATGTTTATCTCTCACAGAAAGGAGAGGACTAATGTTTTTTGCACCCAAAGAAATCAAACAGGAAACTGGAGAGTCTCTTGTCTACAATCCACACAGAACCTTGGTATCAAAAGAGTTCACTTTCGATGCTGCCCACCACCTCTTTCACTATGAGGGAAAATGCAAATCCCTTCATGGTCACACCTATCATCTGCAGATTGCTGTCAGTGGATTTTTAGATGAACGTGGCATGACCTACGATTTCGGAGACATCAAAGCAATCTACAAGAACTACTTAGAACCCCACTTGGATCATCGCTATCTCAATGAAACTCTTCCCTATATGAACACGACTGCTGAAAATATGGTTTACTGGATTTTCCAAACCATGAACCAAGAGTTGCCTGACGAACGTGGTCTCCGTTTGGAATATGTTCGCCTCTATGAAACTCCGACTGCCTTTGCAGAGTTTAGACGGGAGTGGTTAGATGACTAGGGAACGTGTCCTCAAACTACCAGTTCTAGAAATTTTTGGCCCAACCTTTCAAGGCGAAGGTCGTGCAATCGGGCAGAAAACCATGTTTGTCCGCACTGCTGGTTGCGACTACCACTGCGACTGGTGCGATTCTGCCTTTACTTGGGATGGTTCTGAAAAACCAACTCGCATGACAGCTGACGAGGTCATTGCTGAGTTGGATAAACTAGGGAACTACGACTATGTAACCCTGTCTGGCGGAAATCCCGCTATCCTAGCAGCCAACATGGCTGAACTGGTCACCAAGCTCAAGGAACGTGGTGTCACCCTTGCTGTTGAGACCCAAGGCTCTCGCTGGCAAAATTGGTTAAAAGATATCGACCAGGTTACTCTGAGTCCCAAACCTCCTTCATCCAAGATGGAAGTCAACTTTGAGACCCTGGACTTTATCGTTTCCCAACTGGATCCAGACAAGGTCACCTTTAAAATCCCTGTCTTTGATGATGCAGATTTAGCCTTTGCTAAAGGAATACAAGAACGCTACCAACCAGATGTCCTTTTCTTATCTGCTGGAAATCCTGAACCCAAGGCTACAGGAAATATTATCCAAGATCAACTGGACCGTCTCAAAGAACTCTGGGAACGCGTCGCTGCCGACGATAGCTGGGGCAATGTCCGCGTCCTTCCTCAACTGCATACCCTCCTCTACGATAATCAACGTGGTGTTTAAGATTAGAAAGAAAAAATCATGTCACAACAAGAAGAAATGAAAAACCTCAGCCTACTGGGCAACAAAGAAACCAACTACATCTTTGACTATCAACCAGATGTCCTCGAATCTTTTGACAATCGTCATGTGGAAAATGACTATTTCATCAAATTTAACTGTCCTGAATTTACCTCACTGTGTCCAATCACTGCTCAACCAGACTTTGCGACCATTTATATTTCCTACATTCCTGACAAGCTCTGTGTTGAGTCAAAATCCCTCAAACTCTACCTCTTTAGCTACCGAAACCACGGAGATTTCCACGAAAACTGTATCAACACCATCGGGAAAGACTTGGTCAACTTGCTAGACCCTCGCTATTTAGAAGTCTGGGGAAAATTCACTCCGCGCGGTGGCATCTCAATTGATCCCTACTACAACTACGGTAAGCCTGGAACTAAGTATGAAGGATTGGCAGAACAACGCCTCTTCCAACACGACCTCTATCCAGAGAAAATTGACAACCGTTAATACTCTTCGAAAATCAAATTCAAACCGCGTCAACGTCGCCTTGCCGTACTCAAGTACAGCCTGCGGCTAGTTTCCTAGTTTGCCCTTTGATTTTCATTGAGTATAAACAGATAAGAAAAAGCCCTGTTCCTCAAATCGAGGAGCAAGGCTTTTTGAGTTTCAATTATTCTTCTGTTCCAAGGAAGTTTTTAGCAACAAGGGCTGCAAGAATCCCACCAACGATTGGAGCAAGGATGAAAATCCATACTTGTTGAAGGGCTGAGCCACCTACCAAGACAGCTGGTGCCAAGCTACGAGCTGGGTTTACTGAAAGTCCAGTAATGTTCAATCCCACAAGGATCATGGCCATCAAGGACAAACCGATTACCAAACCAGCAATCGCTCCATTGCCCTTGCTTTCTGAAGTCACGGTCATGATAACCAAGACAAACAAGAAGGTTGCGATTGTTTCAAACAAGAAACCACCAAAGACAGTGACACCGTTTGCCAAGGCATTTTCACCAAGACTAGTAGTTGACATCCCTGAGTTCGCCAAGAGGAAGAATAGCGCAGCTGATGCAAGGAAAGCTCCAACTACTTGCCCAAGGATGTAGTTAACAAGCTCCGAAGATGACAAACGTTTGTTTACAAACATAGCGATCGAAACCGCTGGGTTCAAGTGAGCACCTGAAACAGTTCCGATTGAGTAAGCAGCAACCACGATTGCCAGACCAAAGGCAAAGGCGATTCCAAGGTGACCTAAGCCATCAAGACCATTTCCAAAAACAACAGCTCCTGTCCCAATGAACACAAGCATGAAAGTACCGATTAATTCAGCAACAAATTTTTTCATTTTCTTTCTCCTTTTTTCAAAAACTAGATACTAGTCTATTAAAAGTAGGAAAGGGTTTCAAGAAAATTGATTGGAAATTTCAGGTTAAAATTCTGTAAAAACGGTAGTGTTTATTTGAAACATTTTTTTCAAAGGTGTATACTAATAGCGTAGTTTTGATAGGGGTTACAAAACCCATTATAAAAGCTCATTTGTAAACCTTTGCTGTTCTTTTATGAACGTTTGAATGGTATCGTGAATACCAAGGAGGAATCATATGTCTAAAGTTGCTATTGTCACAGGTGCAGGTCAAGGAATCGGTTTTGCAATTGCGAAACGATTGGTTCAAGATGGCTTTAAGGTAGGAGTCTTAGACTACAATCCCGAAACAGCCGAAAAGGCTGTTGCCGAATTATCAGCTGAAAATGCCTTTGCTGTCGTAGCTGATGTTTCGAAACAGGCAGAAGTTGCCCAAGCATTTCAAAAAGTTGTTGACCATTTTGGTGATTTGAATGTTGTCGTAAATAATGCTGGTGTTGCTCCAACTACTCCTCTTGATACAATTACTGAGGAACAATTTACACGTACTTTCGGTATCAACGTTGGTGGTGTCATTTGGGGGTCACAAGCTGCACAAGCGCAATTTAAAGCACTTGGCCACGGAGGTAAAATTATCAACGCAACTTCTCAAGCTGGTGTAGTCGGTAATCCAAATCTAACTGTTTATGGTGGAACCAAATTTGCTGTTCGCGGAATTACGCAAACATTAGCCCGTGATTTAGCAGACTCAGGTATCACTGTTAACGCCTACGCACCAGGTATTGTTAAAACACCAATGATGTACGATATCGCTCATGAAGTTGGTAAAAATGCAGGAAAAGATGACGAGTGGGGTATGCAGACATTTGCAAAAGATATTACCCTAAAACGCCTATCTGAACCAGAAGATGTGGCTGCTGCTGTCAGCTTCCTCGCAGGACCAGATTCAAACTACATTACAGGACAAACCATTATCGTTGATGGTGGTATGCAATTCCATTAAGATACAGGAAAAGAGGTTGGAAAATGATTCAACCTCTTTTATTAGTTTTCATTATCAGGTAGGAGGATACAATAGAAACCCTATTACTAAGTAATACTAGTTAATCCCTAATATTGAAAAGATTGGATAGCTTCTTTCAAGTCATCTTGTAAACTATTTCTCTGGTCAAGTTGGACATAGACTTCCAACAGACAGGATCTAAAGTTGGAAAATTTGTAAAAATCCTCCCTTTCTTCTATCGGAAAATCAACCGTTTTTATCCAAGCAGTTACTTGCTCTTGCTCCAACTTCCCTTGTAAAATCGGTTCATAAAGCACTCTTGCTAAACGCCAATCTTCATCATCTGTAAAACGAATGGTAATTCTTTTAAACAGTTTGCCAAGTATGTCAAATACTTCATGAACTCTGTTTTTAGGAAAGTCTGGATGACAAACTACCTCTGTCAGTAAATCGGCTCCATGTGCAAAAGCGTGAACCCAACCATACTGACTTGAAAAACCTGTCGTGTCCTTTTCTTTTGAAAGATAGTGCAAACCTTGATTTAAAAGGACATTGCGAATTTCTGCTTTTAATCCCTGATAAAAAACCGATTGCTGGTTGGCATCCGCAAACAAGAGGTTTGCATAAACAAGTGCCCTAAAAGAACGTTCAAGTGTTGGCAGACCTACCTTATCAATCTCTTTATCTAGTCCTCCATCAGCTGAGACCACCTCAGCAATGAAATAAAATTGTTCCTGTGTAAATAGCTCTTCCTGAATCCCTCTAGCAAAGCTTGTAAAAACAAGGTCATCGCGAATTTCTGGAGAAGGATCTCCCAAATGGTCAAGCAACCACTGGATTTCCTCCTGATGATAACTTGGTTTTTCAACTGCTATTTTTCTTAGTAACTCTTGATACATGGGCAATAACTCTACACTTCTAACAACTGTTCAAAAAGCCGTCCTTAAATGACTTAATATTGAATTCTCAATTAAATACAATCTGATAAAAAATGAAGTAAATAACTATCAATACCAACTTACCGCAAGTTCAATTTTAACATCATGACCTTCAACGGCGTGTTTGAAAATAGCTACAGCCAAGCCAATTATAATGACGCTTAACAAACCCATAAACATCATTCTAGAACAATCTTTCTATCCCCCTACTCTCCCAACTGGGCACTGTAGGCAATAATCTGGTCAACTGTGTCTGACAAGAACTGAATGGTATCACGGAGTGGTTTGTCTGTTGAGATATCCGCTCCGATAATCATGGCTGACTCAAGTGGTGTCTTGCTACCACCTGATTTGAGGAGATTGAGCCAGTCCTCAGCTCCAGTTTCTGAATGTTTCAGATGAAGGTAACCCGCAGTCGAGATGACTAGTCCTGCTGAGTAAGTGTAACTATACAAGCCCATGTAGTAGTGAGCTTGGCGCATCCAAGTCAAAGCTGCATCATCATCGATTTCAATGGCATCTCCCCAGAAATCGGTCAAAACTTCCTTCATAATGCTGTTGAGTTTGCTTGCTCCGAAAGTTTCTCCTTCTTCAATCAATGTATACACTTTACGCTGGAAGGCTGCTTCTAAGAGGTGGGTAATAAAGTTATGGAAGTAGGTGTCTGTCAAGCGGTGAGCCAGAGCAAAGCGTTTTTGACGAGGGTCGTCAGATTGGTGCTCCAAATAATCACTGAGAAGCAATTCATTGAAAGTTGACGGTGCTTCAACATAGTAGGTCGACATGTGGGCGTTGAAGTAGCTCTGGTGATTATCTGAAAAGATGAATTGACCAGAATGCCCGATTTCATGAATCAAGGTATAAACATCGCTCAAACGACCAGTCCAGCTCATGAGAACATAAGGATGCACACGATATGGGTCCGCCGCATAACCGCCAGAATCCTTGCCACTATTGGCAGCAAAGTCCACCCAGCGCTCTTCTTGATAACGAGCAACTTCCTGACAATATTCTTGCCCCAAAGGTTCTACGGACTTCATGACCAAATCATAGGCGTCGTCAATAGTCACTTGAGGATTCAGGGCGCTGTCCAAGTCCAATTTCCAGTCTGCAAAGGTCATCTTTTCAAGACCATTTACCTTGGCAACATGCTTGAGGTATCTCTGAGCAACCGGCGCAAAATCCTTCATAATGAAATCAATCTGGCGGTCAAACATGACACGGTCTACTTCCTGTTCAGCTAGAAGATAGTCAAAGACTGAGTCGTACCCCTTCATATCTGCCAGTAGTTTTTCAGACTTGACTTGGGCTAGATAGGCTGCTGCAGCCGTATTTTGGTGCTTACGAAGACCTTCTGAGAAGGAACGGAATGATTTCTCACGGACCTCAGCGTCCTCGTGATTTTGGTAGAAATTTTCATAGGTCACAAAGCTGTTTTTGTAGGTCTTGCCATGAGCTTCAAAGTCAGCCATTTCAAAATCCCCAGCTCGCATCTTAGTGTAAATATCCTGCGGACTGTAGAAAACCTCGCCGAGATTGGTCAAGGCCTTCTCCACATCAGCCCCTAAATAGTGGGCTTTTTTTATTTTGGCCTGACGAATGGCAGCTGTTAAATGAGGCAATTTACCCAAACGGTCCAAGACTTCCTCATCTGCTACCATCAAGGCATCGTCAAAGAAGGTCAGAGCTACGCTGGCGTCTGTTTCAAATTCCATCCCAGCTTGGGCAATGTTGGCAAATTCGTCATTGCTATAGTCTGTCGTCTGAGGCATAAAGCCATAGTTGCCAATATGGCTCATCTGAATGTAGATTTGTTCCAATTCCGCAAAGGCCTTCTCGAAATCTTCAAAAGTGTGAAGATTGCCATTGTAGTCACGGCTAAACTGGTTGATGTCTTCACGAGCCTTCTCGATTGCACGCAAGAAATCCTCACGGTCTTGGTATAGGGCTGTTAAATCCCAAAGTTCCTTCTCTGGAAATTCTGAACGGTGTTTTTGTTCCATTTTCTTCCTCTTATTTCTCTAATTCTAATAAAACACTAAGGGCTGATAAGGCGTAAAGCGGTGCTGTTTCTGCTCGCAAAATACGAGGACCAAGACCTGCCAAGACTGCTCCCTTAGCTTCAAAACTTTCGATTTCTGCAGGTGACAGACCACCTTCTGGACCAAAGATAAAGAGCAATTTGGCTCCCTTCTCGAGTCCATTAACTGCTTGTAAAAGCGCAGCGGCTTCTCCTTCTTTGGCCGACTCTTCATAAGCCACTACGATAGAGTCAAATTGGTCCAGTTGAGCTAGAAAGTCTGATTTTTTCTCGAAAAGTGTGACACTTGGTACTAGATTACGCTTGCTTTGTTCTGCTGCTCCAAGGGCAATTTTTTCTAGTTTTTCAATCTTTTTACCCAATTTCTTGCCATCCCATTTGGCGACCGACCAATCGGCAGGGAAGGACCAAATCTGGCTGGCGCCCAGTTCAGTTACTTTTTGAGTGATAAACTCGAGCTTGTCGCCCTTGGGAAAGCCAGATGCGATGGTCACCTGGATTGGTAATTCCACGTTGTCAGCTAACTTTTCAACCAACTCAAACTGACGATTTTCAACATCCAAGACGCGCGCCAAACGCTTGATACCATCATCAAAGACTAAGGTCACCTCATCATCTTCTTTCAAGCGCATAACCTGAAACATATGCTTGCTGGTTTCCTTGTCCTCGATGGTGACAGGAGAGACTGCACTCCCCTTGACAAAATACTGCTGCATGCTAGCCTCCAATCACACCGGAAATATCCTTGGTTTTCTTAAAGACACAGGCATTCCATTCCCCTTGAACCATGTGAGTTTCGAGGAAAAATCCAGCTGACTCAGCCGACTCGCGCACCATGTCCCACTTGTCCTTGATAATGCCACTCATGATGAGGTAGCCTTCATCCTTGACCAAGCGGTAAGCATCATCCGTCAAATGAATAAGGATATCCGCCAAGATATTAGCCACAATCACATCTGCCTCAATCTCAACTCCCTTAAGCAAGTCTCCTGCTGCTACATGAATGTTTTCCATACCAGGGTTGAGCTCAATATTTTCCTGAGCAACACGAACTGCCACATCATCCAGGTCGTAGGCAAAGATTTCCTTGGCACCAAGTAGCGAGCTGGCAATAGAGAGAACCCCTGAACCAGTACCCACATCTAGCACTGTTTCCCCACCACGAAGAACCTGCTCCAAGGCAAAGAGGCTCATCTTAGTGGTTGGATGGGTCCCCGTACCAAAAGCCATACCTGGATCCAGCTTGATAATCTTTTCCCCAGCAGTCGCCTCATAGTCCGTCCAAGACGGCACGATGGTCAAATCATGAGTGATACGAGCTGGTTCATAGTATTTCTTCCAGTTGTCTGCCCAGTCTTCCTCAGCCAAGGCAGTCGTCCCCATCTTGACCTCTCCCAAGTCCATAAAATCAGTTAGTTCCGCGAGACGGGCCTGCAAGTCTGCCTCAACCGTTGCTACATCAACCGTATCAGGGTAGTAGGCTGTCACTACGATTTCTTCTTGCTGCTCAACCTCTGGGAAAATCTCGCCGAAGCGGTCAACATTTCCCACATAGTCCATACTATCTTCGATCGCAACACCTTGCGCTCCCAGCTCAATCAAGAGATTGGAAACCAACTCCTCTCCCTCACGCTTCACTGTAACTTTTAACTCTTGCCATGTTTCCATATTTAAGATACCAAGCCCGTAAAACACAAAGCCAAAATAGAAACTTCTCTGAAGACGCTTGTGTCTATGAGAAGTTTATCTTTTTGGCACAGTGTTTAGGGCGGGTTCAGTTTAGAAATTTAACCGAACCATCCTTTCTAATCACTTACTTTATAATAATCTTTTAATCTCTCTTGCAAATGAGGTACAACTTGACTGGAGCTAAGAAATTCCTTGACATTCATGAGCTGATAGCCCTGCCCTTCATCACCAAAGGTGATATTGTCAAACTGGTTCTGTGTTAACTGACCGACTAGAAATACAGATTGTTTATCCGCAAAAAGCATACTTGGATAAAACTTACTCCAAAGCAGACAATCCTCAGTCAAATGAATTCCCAGTTCTTCATAAACTTCACGCGCCGCACACTCAAAAGGACTTTCATTACCTTCGCGTCCACCACCGGGCAGTTCCCACATATTGGGCCAGGGAATGCTTGCCTTATCATCGCGTAAGATAGTCAAGAGCTTATCCCCACAAAACAAAGCAATCTTGCAGCCTGTGAAATCAGAAATTTCTAGTTCCATATTAGACTCCTTCGGTTAATTCCTTTTCCAGCTCGGCTAACCAGTTTTGATAATAGCTTTTCTCATCCCGTAACATCCGGCTGCTATTCATTTTCTGTCTAGCAAGCTTCATAGCCTTGTGAGTTTGAACTACATCTTTCTTTACTTTAAATTGATACCAAGCTTGAATGACCTGCATATCTGCTGTTTTTATAGATAAAAAGGATTTGACCCCTCGAATACTTGCATATTCTTCCGCATTCTTATTATCTCCTTCCATCAGAGCAACTTGAAGAAGGTATAATTGAGAACTAGTTTTAGACATTGGATTATCTGTTTTCTCTAACACAGACTGAAACTGTTGCTTTGCAAGCTCTATATTATCATCCAATATGAATACCAATCCCTGAAGAGTCCGAACACTTTCTGCAAAACTTCCTCTCACATCCTCATCAACAGACATGATAAAGTCTTTTAAATCATATTCTTGAGGAGCTAGCAAGGTCTGGGCAGAATGCCTCAACATTAGGTAGGCGTATTTGGTATTTTCAGGTTGTTGTAGCAATTCCCAAATTTTCGCTCCATCGGTGATGCCGACTGGCAAAATGTTATTTAGGAAGAAAGACAAATTAAGAAAAATCCAAGTCCCTGCAAAATACCAGCTTCTTGTCAAAAATCCAAACACTATCGCCAATAATATCAAGCTGAGATGAACCATCAAGCCTCCTGAAAGCATCAGGATGATTCTTTGATCGCTTTCATCTTCTTTCAATCCAATATACTGAGCACCAACATTTTTTATAACTGCTGTTCGACTAAGATGAAGCCTTCCTGACTTTTTGGTTAAAAGAAAGTTCCCTAATCCAAAAGCCACCAGACGATAGCCTGTCAGATAACCACAAAATGCATGACCAAGCTCATGAAGAATCAAGATTACATACATGCTTAGAAAAGCAAAAGCATAACCAAAACTAAAAACTAATAATGCAGAATAGCCCAACTCTGCAAATGCGATGGTTCCACAAGCAAAAGCTAGCATAATAAAGACAACAGCTAGCACATAAACCAAATAAATCCCAATTTTCTTCATAAAATCTCCAACCAACTCCTAATATCTCGGATAAGGATAAAATTCTCCCTCTTCCAAGCCTACTTTTCCTTCTTCAAAGACTTCTTGGTTCCATTCCATGACAAATTCTTCTGCTTCTGGGTCTTCCAAAAAGTCCATAAGCGCATCCAGCCCAACCTCAGCAGTATCTTTGAGGAAAAGGGCAAAATAAGCTAAAAATTCACGGGAAAATCCCTTTTTAGGCAGGTAAGGGATGACAGTCAAATAGTCTTCCTCATTGACTGTTGATTTGGCTGGATTGTAAAAAAGCACTGCTTCTTCAAAGAGAATGTCATCTGATGAAACCTCTCCATCTTCACCCACCATCTCCACACCTGCAGCATTTTGCGCTTCCAACAGAAAACTCACTTCAACCGCGTGGTTGCGCTTGTCCCAACTAATCTCAAAGTCAAAGGGAAAATTCTTCTCCAACTCTTCCTCTAAAACATCTAAAAATCCATATGTTGCCATTTTGTCCTCTTTCTATGCGACTCTTTAATCGCCCCGATTACTCGGAAATGTGCTAAAATAGATACTACCATCTTACCACATATACATCAGAAAATCCACGTTAGAAAGGACTGCTATGCCAGACAATCTCGCGCTTCGCATGCGCCCTAAAACCATCGACCAGGTCATTGGTCAGGAACATCTGGTCGGGCCTGGAAAAATTATCCGCCGCATGGTGGAAGCCAACCGCCTGTCCTCCATGATTCTCTATGGACCTCCGGGAATCGGCAAGACCAGTATTGCCTCTGCCATCGCAGGGACGACCAAGTATGCCTTTCGAACTTTCAATGCGACAGTTGATAGTAAAAAGCGACTGCAAGAAATTGCGGAAGAGGCTAAATTTTCAGGTGGACTTGTACTACTCCTTGACGAGATTCATAGACTAGATAAAACCAAGCAAGACTTCCTCTTGCCTCTCTTGGAAAGTGGACTGGTCATCATGATTGGCGCTACAACTGAAAATCCTTTCTTCTCTGTCACTCCTGCCATTCGCAGTCGCGTTCAAATTTTTGAGTTGGAACCTCTGTCTAACCAAGACGTCAAAGAGGCCCTGCAGATAGCTCTAAATAACCCTGAACGTGGTTTTGATTTTCCAGTAGAACTAGATGAGGATGCGCTGGACTTCATTGCCACCTCTACAAATGGAGACCTGCGTTCTGCCTTCAACTCACTGGACTTGGCTGTTCTCTCTACCCCCGAAAATGACAAGGGAATCCGCCATATAACTTTGGATATCATGGAAAATAGCCTGCAGCGGAGTTATATTACCATGGACAAAGATGGGGATGGACACTACGATGTCCTCTCAGCCCTGCAAAAGTCTATCCGTGGCTCAGATGTTGATGCCAGTCTCCACTATGCTGCCCGCTTGATTGAGGCTGGTGATTTGCCAAGTCTCGCTCGTCGCTTGACTGTTATCGCCTATGAAGATATCGGTTTGGCCAATCCTGAAGCTCAGATTCACACCGTGACTGCTCTGGATGCTGCCCAAAAGATTGGGTTCCCAGAAGCCCGCATTCTCATTGCCAATGTCGTCATTGATTTGGCCCTTTCTCCAAAATCCAACTCAGCCTATGTAGCTATGAATAAGGCTCTTGCCGACCTCAAAACATCAGGGCACTTGCCTATTCCGCGACACCTGCGTGATGGGCACTACAGTGGAAGCAAGGAACTGGGGAATGCCCAAGACTATCTCTATCCACACAACTATCCTGGAAATTGGGTCAAGCAAGACTATCTACCAGAAAAAATTCGTAATCATCACTATTTCCAAGCAGAAGATACTGGTAAATATGAACGGGCTTTGGCTCAAAGAAAGGAAGCTATCGACCGTTTGCGAAAAATCTGAAATCCTTTTCAAAAAATTGCACTTTCCTCTTGATTTTTTTTGAAAAAGTGGTATTATATAAACATAGAAACGCTGTGGTGTACGACTTCACACTTAAGTGTTGACCGACTATTTTTTGTATTATTAGGGAAACAAAAGTCTTCTAACAGCATGTAGGCCGTCTCACACGGAAACAGCTTCAGTTAGAGCGAGTTGCCCACCTGCTTAATTGCGCGGGTTCAATACAAACCGTGAAGTTTCGGCACCAATACAGCTTTTTTCTTTGCCTCCTTAGCTCAGCTGGCAGAGCAGCGGACTCTTAATCCGTGGGTCACAGGTTCGATCCCTGTAGGGGGCATCTAAATACAACAGGAAAAGCCTTGATAACCAAGGCTTTTTTGCTTATCTATAACTGATTTGCCTCATCATTTGTCCCACATTTTAAATCTATCTTTTCTTTTTGAATCAAATTACATCTTTACAAATAGTGTAAAGCCAGTTACTTTTGCTTTGATTCCATACAATATTTTCATGTAGAGAAGACAAATTTTATCTTCTCTTTTTATTTTCAAAATAATAAAAACTGATTTTCTTTTCATAAATCAGACTGAAACTTCCAAATTTTCCATTTTGTTTATTGATATTTCCTCTAAAAAGGTGTATAATATTTTTATTATCAAACTATACTATACTATATAGGGGGTATTGAAATGAAATTTTCTAATCGTTTATCGCTATTCCTTGCAGGAGTTGTTTTTGTCCTTTTAGGACTTTTCCTATTTACAAACCCAGTAGCTAATCTTGTTGCTTACAGCTGGTGGATTGCATTTGGTTTACTGGTTTCTTCTATAGCAGCTATTTTAGGCTATTTCTCTGTACCAAAAGAGCTTCGCTCACCAGCTCATCTTTTCCAAGGGATTGTTAATCTTCTCTTAGCTCTTTACCTCGTTGCCTATGGCTTTGTGACGCTGCCAGTTGTCATTCCAACTATTTTAGGAATTTGGTTAATTGTAGAAGCCATTATAGCTTTCTTTAAAGGCAATCGTCTGGGATTGATTTTCCCTATTATTGGCAACCATATCATGTGGATAGCGTTGCTTGCATTTTTACTAGGTCTAGTGATTTTGTTCAATCCAGTAGCTACAAGTGTCTTTGTCGTTTATGTCGTTGCCTTTGCATTTTTAATTGTTGGTTTCACCTATATCCTTGATGCCTTTCGTAAATAATCTAGCTGCCATTTTGGGCATATTAAAATAGCTGGGAAGTTACATTCTCAGCTTTTTCTGTTGCCTCCTTAGCTCAGTTGGTAGAGCAGTAGACTCTTAAGCTATGGGGCGCAGGTTCGAGCCCTGCAGGGGGCACATCTAAATCAACAGAAATAAGCCTTGAAACCAAGGCTTTTTTTAACGTCTAATAGCTTTTTGTAGAAAAGTATTTAAAAATAAAAGAGAAGAGAATCTCTCACTCTCTTCTCAGTATATCTTATTAAATTTAGTTTTGCTTAATCTACCTGATTTTCCTTTGCAACGACAAATTCCTTAACCAATCGATAGATAACAGCAAATATCGGTGTAAAGAATATCATCCCAAGTAAGCCAAAGAGATTGCCTCCAATACTAGCAGCCGCAAGCGTGAAAATAGCTGGCAAACCAATAGACTGACCTACAACTCTAGGATAAATAAGGTTTCCTTCAATCAGCTGTATAACTTGATATAGAAGAAGAGAAAGTAAGGCTTGAGTAGGACTCACTGTGAAGATAAAAATCGCTCCCACAACACAAGCAATCATAGGCCCTACATAAGGAATGAACGATAGCACTCCTGCAAAGATACCTGTCATTACTCCATAGGGTATCCCAAACACGCTGTAACCAACCGCTATCATAACTCCTATGATAACTGCTTCAATCAGCTGACTCATCAAAAATTGGTCATAAGTCTCTAGTGCTACTTGTCCAATGTAAGTCAACTTTATCACCACCTTCTCTGGAAGAAAAACTTTTAGAAGTCGACTCGTCATCGCTGCCAAATGTTCCTTACTGGATAAAAATAAAAAGGTGAAGACTATAATCAAAAAGGCATTCATCAAACTTGAAAAAATATTGCCGATATTACTAGTCAGACCTGATAAAAAACCTATCAAAGCTTGGCTAATAGAACTAGATTGTCCCTGTATGCCTGATACGATAGTTGACAACATGTCTTTGGTTACAAATTCCGAGCTGCCTAGCAATTTCCCAAGTTGAGTCAGGACTGTTGAAAGGACTGTTCCCAGCTGACTAATAGTCTGGGCTAGGGTTGGCAGCACCAAAACCAAAAGAGCAATCACGATTAAGATAAGAGCTAGGAAAACAAGTACCATGGCAATCGGACGACGCAACTCTGCCTTTACCTTCAATTTAACTAAGTACTGTTCAATTTTTTTCATAGGAACATTAAGCACAAAAGCAATAACAGCACCATAAATCAAGGTTGATATTACATCAAAGAGAGAGATTGCTCCTGATATAAAGCTCGATGCATTCAGAATTACAAGAGCAACCAGCCCTATAAAAAGTATTAACGGGGTGTATTTTTTTACTAAGTTCATAAATTCTCCTTAATAAACATGTTTAGATACGACTATACTATTTGGTTTTTCAAACTCTCGATTAAGGTAGGCTTGGTAAGTTCCTGGAGCGATAAATCCTTTGGGTGAGAGGATATCGGTGCCAGCCTGACCGACTATGGTATCAGCCAAGAGCACACAGTTTGTAGATAAGACAAAGTAGGATTTAAACTTAGATTTGATAAATTTATAAAGTTCCCCATCTGTCTCATGTCTGATTTTATAAGCGTAGGTGTAGTCTTCCTTACCATCACCTGTCATGATTTTATCTGCACTTGGCTCCCATGGAATCGTCAGTTGTTTCAATTCAGCCAACTTTTTCTGAACTGCTTTTTCCATTTCAGGCGTCAAATCTATACCATAACCAAAAAGCGTTTTTTGACTCTCACGTTTACATAGGTCAATGTACTTGTCACGATCACAGAAATATAAGACACCATCTCCTACCATGCCAAATAAGGTCTCAGAAGACGGATCATAGTTGCCATAAGAAATAACACGGCCTTGATAGCAGATATCCACATGACCAATTGCCGAAAACAGAGAGGTCTCAGCTGTATGAACAAAAATTTCAAGCTCCGCTGTCTTACCAGACTTCACTATTCCAAGATGGATATCTTCTTCCTCATCAGCATTTTCCAGCATAAATTTGTTAACTTTTGCTAAAGTTCTTGCAGGGATGAGAGCGGCTAGGACAATAGGTAAGCTAATTCTAATACGACGTTTGAGATGGTTTTTCCCAATTTCCTCCTCAAACAAGAAACCATCACGGATATTGGACACACCATAAAGGAAAAAATAAGCCCCTAATACAAAGAGTTGAAAGACAGAATTTCCTGTAGAGGACAAAAGACTAGTCCCACCAAGAAAAACTAGTACGAGTCCATCTAGTAAGAGACGAAAACGAGGTCGAATTTTGTTTTTGCGGTAGAGAACATAGGTGACAAGGTTAATACTAGCATGAAAAATCTGATAAACTCCAATCACAAGAGCCAAAATATAAATCGGCACATCCGTCGCAAGATTGGAGCCAAGCAAATATCCCAGCACTAACAATTTAACCAGTGCAACTCCCAAGGTGTCCGTTGACTGACTTTTTTTGAAAATACGTAATACTAAATCTAAGACCGTTGCTATCCAAGCTAAAAACAGAACCAGTCGAATAACCTTTACTGGCAACCAAGTCCCCGTGACCATCAAGATGAGACCTAGCAGAACAAACAAGAACCCCTGAGCAAGTAATTTCTTACCTGTCAGACCTAAAGATAGAATTTTCGCCATATAAAAACCTTTCAACAATAAAAATTAAACACTCCGATTAAACTGACTAGTAAATAGCCAACACTACAAACAGCCTGTGCCAGCAACATATGGTGACTAGAAATGACTGTAGTAATGTCACCATCTTGTCTTATGCACTTCTAAAATTTGTTATATTGATTAGAAGCCAGAGCTTATAAAAACTAGCTAAACTCGAGAGATAGACACAATTGCGACGAAAAAATGTATAACCAATTCAACTTGTTAAGGTAAGAAAGCATTATTTCCAATCTATTAATTATTCATCTATTACCTATTATGACACAATATTCCCTATAGTTCAACTTTTTACTTGTTTTTATATTACACGGACTAAAAAGTTTTCAACAGTTGATTGCATTTGTTTTAATAAGTTTTAACCTTTCTTGGTTAGATAAAAAAAGAACCATACAGTTTAGAATCTGTATGGTTTTTGCCCCACTTTTGTCCTATTTTTAAATCATGACATTGAAAATACCTAAAAGTACCTTCCGAAAATCACTTAAATTTCAACTTTTTAATTACTTTCAAGATGATATAGTCTCCCAAATCCATGGGGGCATCTACATACAACAGGAAAAGCCTTGGAATCAAGGTTTTTTTCGTATCTTCTACAAAAAAAGCAAGAGTTTTAGAGGACTATGACTCTAGATGTACATTTTACTTAAATGACTGAAGGTCTTTTCTTAATAAAAACACCCCAAAAATTAGATTTTTTCTGTCTAACTTTTGAGGTACAGTTCAAAACGCGAAATAGCATTTTTTATTTTAGGTTACTAATCTAATCGAATAAACATCATGGCATTTAACAAAGATATGAGTGAGACCGTGTTTATATTATTTGAATAGATCAGTCTCTTATTTTCAATCGGAGGAATAATAAAATTAGAAATGATGATATCATAAGG
Organism: Streptococcus mitis; assembly: GCF_946190325.1. Classification (GTDB taxonomy): domain Bacteria; phylum Bacillota; class Bacilli; order Lactobacillales; family Streptococcaceae; genus Streptococcus; species Streptococcus mitis_CF. The sequence continues at coordinate 42,229 of NZ_CAMHZR010000006.1, forward strand.
CGATTCTTCTAAAGATTCCTTTGATAATTCTAATTCAGTCCAAACTTCAAGTTCAAAATTGTTGCTGCAATAATAAGAAAGTGTCTCTGCAACGGATTTTGCATGATACTGATCAAAATTACTCATAACCAGAACCTTCAGCTTTGGCTGATTTTGTAGTAGATTAAGCACCAAATGTTTGGTATGAGTGATGAAGGTATAAGATAGATGATTTACCATCATTGAACTAGAACAAACTTCAAGAGTCTCTAAATAATGAGAAAGCTCTTTTTTTACATCTGAAACAAATTTAGGGAAAATATTTTGAAAATTCCTGATTGTATTCCCTTTTTGATCAAATAAAATAAACTCAGTGGACAACTCCTGACGATACAGATGTGCAGTATTATGCAGATGCCAAATCAGATTATCCTTATTCTCAATCTCAATCTGATACTTGACTGAAATCTGATCAATAAAATCACTCAATAGATGGTAAGATTTTTCAACATAGCTATCCTTTTTTACGCATTTCATAAAGAGACTTTCATCTATGAAAAACATTTTTTGAAAGTAAGACACAAATAATTGGCAAACAACTTCTTCATCTAAAGAGATATTGTATTCTAATTCAAAATTCTTAGCAACACCTTCTATTCCTTCTACCTGCATTAAAAAATCCAAACTTTGATCGTTAAAAGAGTCTTTCTCTACTTCCATGAAATGACCAAACTTTATTCTATATAGGTTCGTAACTAGGAGCAACTTTAGCATTCTATGAGTTGACAAATTCATTGGAAAGCTTGTTTCCTTATAAACCAATTCTAACAATTGAGATAGGGGCTCTGATGAAAAATTTTCAAATGGCCATTCTAGGAAATAATATTTTTCTGAAAAATATTGTGCAAAAAAGTAACGAATGTCTCTCTCATTTCCAATGATTTGAACAGGGGTCAGACTGATTTCAAATTGAAATTGCCTTTTAATCACTTTATTGATTTGGCTAATAATACGATAGAGCGAAGATGAACTGATATAGAATTCTTTACAAATACTTTCAGCTTGACAACCTTCATTAAAGAAGATAAATTCTAAAATCGAAAAATGAGTTGAATGCTTAAAGAAATGATGGTAAACCATTTCAATATCACTATCATCGGTATTAATAATGCGTATACCATTAGTCGAAGAATGAAAAATCAAGTCAGGAAAAGCAGATTTAACATGGGATAGATCATCTTTGACTGCATGTTCTGTACAATTTAATAACTCTGCTAGTTCAGAACGATGAAACCATCGTTTATGTTCAAATAATAATTCTAATTGCCTATGACTTTTTAGATAATAAATCTCTCATGAATGTCTTTCTCTTTTTATAAATTATCGGATTTCACCTCTTGCAATTATACCACAAAGAATAGGTATAGCATGATATAACAACTTTTACTAAGATCCTTTATTTCGTATAATAACACTAGGAGGCAATATATAAACAATTTTCTTATTTTACCGTCTATTGAGGGCGTGAATACAGAATCAAATTCAAGTCGAAAGATTATATTTTTAATTTTAAAAATTATATAATAGCAACAATCAAAGAATTTGATTTTTTTATATTAAAATTATATAATAATCAAAATAATTGATTTTTTTATATTAAAATTATATAATAGCGATAATCAAAGTAATTGATTTATTTTTTGATATTAAAATAAAAAAGGAGGGTAAGCAATATTGTGGTCAATCATTGCTGGAGGTCTTATTGGACTTGTAGCAGGTAGAATCACTAAAAAAGGTAGTTCTATGGGAATCGTCGCAAATGTATTCGCTGGTTTAGTCGGGTCATCTGTAGGACAATCCCTTTTAGGTAGTTGGGGCCCATCCATCGCTGGAATGGCTTTGATCCCATCTATTGCAGGAGCAGCAATTGTTGTTACTGTAGTATCATTCTTTACAGATAAAAAATAATTACTTGTAGTAATAAACTATTTTTAAATAGATTAGACGGGTAAAAATAGTTTAAATGTTAAATCGAAAGGATTGTATATGTCAAAAGCAAAGAAAATATGTTTCATTATTTTCTGTATTTTAATCTTGACAATTTTCCTTCCTGTTTTGATAGATTATCATCAAGTTAGTGATCTAGGCATTCAGCTATTTAGCTGGAGACAGAATCATTTCGTTGAATTCTATCTCTCTAGATATATATTCTGGGGGATAGTGGCTCTATCAACTTTAGTTTTGTTATCAATGTTAGTTGTGTTGTTTTATCCTAAACGTTATTTGGAAATTCAACTTGAAACTAAAAACGATACATTAAAATTAAAGAATTCGGCAATTGAAGGTTTTGTTAGAAGTTTGGTGAGTGATCATGGATTGATCAAGAACCCAACTGTTCATGTAAATTTACGAAAAAATAAATGTTTCGTTCATGTAGAAGGTAAAATTCTTCCTTCGGACAACATCGCTGACAGATGCCAACTAATTCAAAGTGAAATAACTAATGGATTGAAGCAGTTTTTTGGTATTGAGCGTCAGGTTAAACTAGAAGTTCTAGTAAAAGACTACCAGCCTAAACCAAAACCTCAAAACAAAAAGACTGTTAGTCGTGTGAAGTAAGGAAGTAAAAAATGGAATGGCTTAAACAATATCGATATCCAATAATCGCAGGTCTCATAGGCGTATTTCTCGCTTGTCTGATTATCTCCTTTGGCTTCTTCAAAACAATATTTGTATTGATTTTAGGAGCACTGGGAGTTGCAGCTGGATTATATATCGAAAAAAACTATATAGATAAATAAAAATTACTAATTTAATTAAAGGAGTTTCATATGTCAAACGAAAAAAACATTAACACTAACGTAGAAAAGAAAGATGCTACTGCTGTAGCTCACGAAATCAAAGGGGAACTTACTTACGAAGATAAAGTTATCCAAAAAATCATTGGTCTGTCACTAGAAAACGTTTCAGGTCTTTTGGGAATCGACGGTGGTTTCTTCTCAAATCTTAAAGAAAAAATCGTTAACAGCGATGACGTAACAAGTGGTGTTAACGTAGAAGTTGGTAAAACACAAGTTGCAGTTGACTTAAACATTATTGCTGAGTACCAAAAAAATGTTCCAGCTTTATATTCAGAAATCAGAGAAATCGTATCTTCAGAAGTTGCTAAAATGACTGACTTGGAAGTTGTTGAAATCAACGTAAACGTTGTCGACATCAAAACTAAAGAACAACATGAAGCAGACTCAGTAAGCCTTCAAGATCGCGTATCTGACGTTGCTGAATCAACAGGAGAATTCGCTTCAGAACAATTCGAAAAAGCTAAATCTGGTCTTGGATCTGGTTTCTCAACTGTTCAAGAAAAAGTTAGTGAAGGTGTAGAAGCTGTTAAAGGTGCAGCAACTGGTGTAGTATCTCACGAAAAAACTCGTGTAAACTAAGATAAAATAAATATAACAGGAAAAATTATCATGTCAGTAGAAGAAAAATTAAATCAAGCTAAAGGTTCTATTAAAGAAGGTGTTGGTAAAGCCATCGGTGATGAAAAAATGGAAAAAGAAGGAACAGCTGAAAAAGTTGTTTCTAAAGTAAAAGAAGTTGCTGAAGATGCCAAAGACGCTGTAGAAGGCGCTATCGAAGGTGTTAAAAACATGTTGAGTGGCGACAATAAATAAGGCTAAAAGTTACTTTATCTTTTTAGTAACATTAGTCAAGATGATTCTCAGAAAACAAAAAGCTAGAGATTTCCAATTGCGGAACTCTAGCTTTTTAATTTCACCTCTTTCTCTTATTATATTTCAGCAGGTTGTTGACCATGAGTACGAATCCCATGTCAATTCTCACTTGACGCTTACCTCTCAGATAACATCTCTTATAACCCAAACAAACCTTTATCTGCCCAAAGACAGATTTCATATCAATCTTACGTTTAGCGAAAATTTATCTACCCTTGGAAGATAAAAGTACCTGATATTCTTTAGTTTTTAAACACTGGTAACGTTCATTCATATACAGTCCTTTTGATGGGCTGATTCAGGTTCATCATCGCAGTCAAGATTGATTTCAAGGATTTTTACTTTCTATCTACTCTTTTTCATGATGTATTTTCGTACAGGTGCTTCAACTATTTGAACGATTTCAAATCCTTCTTTTTGATAGAGATGCTGGGCTGCTTGATTTGCTTCGAAGACATTTAAAGAAATAGTATCTATGTCTTCATTTTCAAAGACCAAACTAACAAATTTCCTTAAAGCCTGGCTACCTAAGCCTTGCCCCTGTTTCTGGGGGTTGATAAAAAATCTTCCAATATGAAGATTGCTGTCTTCTTGCCTGATTTTCTGGATAAGCCCCACAAACTCTTGTCCTTCAAAGATTGAAAAGATTCCTTCCAAATCTTGCAAGATTTGAATTGTTAAGGGAAAAGGAATCATTGTCCCCATCCATTGTTCTTGAAAAGCTTGGCCAAGGGAGTTGGACCATTGGCATACGAGCTGAGCGTTTTCTGTGCTCACATTTTCTTCAAAACGAATTGTCATCTTGACCTCACTATCTTGTTTATGTTTCTCCATTATACTACTTCTCCCATTTTTTACGAATAGATAAGTATGATTGATATTTATTTTTTTCTTGTCGGGAGCATTCTCGCTTCCTTTATTGGTTTGGTCATTGACCGTTTTCCAGAGCAATCCATTATCAGTCCAGCTAGTCACTGCGATTCCTGTCAGACTCGCTTGCGTCCCTTAGATTTGATTCCGATTCTCTCGCAGGTCTTCAATCGCTTTCAGTGTCGCTACTGCAAGTCTCCTTATCCAGTCTGGTATGCCCTTTTTGAACTAGGCTTAGGACTAATATTTCTGCTTTACTCCTGGGGATTACTTTCCTTGAGTCAAGTCATCCTAATCACCGCTGGTTTGACCTTAGGTATCTACGACTTTCACCATCAGGAATATCCCTTACTGGTCTGGATGACTTTCCACCTAATCCTCATGGCTTCCTCTGGCTGGAATCTGGTCATGGTCTTCTTCCTTATCCTTGGAATTTTGGCTCATTTTATCGATATCCGCATGGGTGCAGGGGATTTCCTCTTTTTAGCTTCTTGTGCTCTCATCTTTAGCGTAACGGAGTTACTTATCTTGATTCAGTTTGCTTCTGCGACGGGAATTCTAGCCTTTCTCCTGCAAAATAAAAAGGAAAGACTTCCTTTCGTGCCTTTCCTCTTACTCGCTACTTGTGTGATTATTTTTGGTAAGCTACTGCTTGTTTGATAAAGTCCTGAATTGGCTCTCCTTCATGGAGAGCTTTTACAATTTTCGAACCAACGATAACTCCATCTGATACCGCATTAAAGCGTTCTACATCGGCTTGGCTAGATACGCCAAAACCTGTCAAGACTGGAATGTCGGCCACTTGATGCAATTGTGCCAAGTGCTTGTCCAAATCTGCACGGTAATTGCCAGATTTCCCTGTCACCCCATTGATGGCAACGGCATAGACGAATCCTTCTGCCCCTTCAATCAACTCTTTCTGACGCTCAATTCCTGTCGTCAAACTAACTAGGGGAATCAAAGCGATGTCTGTATCTGCCAAATAAGGCTCCACAAAATTGGCATGCTCATGAGGAAGGTCTGGAATGATCAAGCCCTTAACCGCTGTATCTTCCAAATCTTTGACAAAGTTCTCCACACCGTACTGAAAGAGGGGGTTGAAGTAGGTCATGATGACAAGTGGAACCTCTGTTTCAATGGTTTTCAATGTTTCAACCAAAGCCTGGGTAGAGGTCCCGTGGGCTAAACTGCGCAAGCCAGCTTCTTCGATAACAGGTCCATCTGCAACAGGGTCTGAAAAGGGAATACCAACTTCAATAGCCGAAACACCCAAATCTTCTAAAAAGTGAATTGTTTCTCCGAGTCCATCCAAACCTTTCTCATGGTCTCCAGCCATGATATAGGGAACGAAAATTCCTTTTCCAGCTGCTTTTATAGCGTTTAATTTTTCTGTTAGTGTCTTAGGCATGAGCTTCTCCCTTCTTTGCTGCATCTGCTTCCAAGCGGTCTTTGACTTGAACCACATCCTTGTCACCACGACCTGATAGACAGACAATCATGGACTTGTCTGGACCGAGTTCTTTGGCCAATTTCACCGCAAAAGCAATAGCGTGGCTAGATTCCAAGGCTGGGATAATCCCTTCCACACGAGACAAGAGTTGGAATCCTTCCAAGGCTTCTTCGTCTGTCACAGGGACATAGCTGGCACGTTTGATATCGTGGTAGTGAGAATGTTCTGGACCGATACCAGGATAGTCCAAACCTGCTGAGATAGAGAAGGCTTCAAGAATTTGACCATGGGCATCTTGGAGCACATCCATGAGAGAACCATGAAGGACACCCGGACGACCCTTGGTCAAGGTAGCTGCATGGTGCTCCGTATCCACACCAAGTCCAGCTGCTTCAGCCCCATACATGGCTACTGACTCATCTTCTACAAATGGATGGAAGAGCCCGATAGCATTCGACCCACCACCAACACAGGCTACTAGAGCATCTGGTAAATCTTGACCTGTCAAGTCACGGTACTGTTGTTTGGCTTCCCTACCGATGACACTTTGGAAGTCACGGACGATTTCTGGGAATGGGTGAGGCCCCAAGGCAGAACCAAGGATATAGTGGGTATCATCAATATTAGCTACCCATGAACGAAGGGCTGCATTGACCGCATCCTTGAGCACGCGCGAACCGTCTGTCACTGCCTCAACCTTAGCTCCCAAAAGCTCCATACGGAACACATTGAGGGCTTGGCGTTTGACATCTTCCTCACCCATGTAGATAGTACATTCCATGTTAAAGAGGGCAGCAGCAGTTGCAGTTGCCACACCGTGCTGACCAGCACCTGTTTCAGCGATAATTTTCTTTTTACCCATGCGTTTAGCCAGAAGAACTTGTCCCAAGGCATTGTTAATCTTGTGGGCCCCTGTATGGTTAAGGTCTTCACGTTTAAGATAAATCTTGGCTCCGCCGATATGCTGGGTCAAGTTTTTTGCGTAGTAAAGAGGAGTTTCACGACCTACGTACTGACGTAAGAGCTGGGTCAATTCCTCCTGGAAACTTGGGTCTGCCTGACTTTCACGGTAGGCCTTCTCCAACTCCAAAACTGCTGTCATCAATGTTTCTGGGACAAAACGTCCGCCGAATTTTCCGTAAAATCCATCTTTATTTGGTTCTTGATATGCCATTCTTTACCCTCTCTATAAATCTTCTAATCTTTTCATGATCTTTTTGTCCATCTGTCTCCACTCCGCTCGATACATCGACTGCATAGGGAGTAAAGTGTTGAATTGCTTTTACGACATTGTCTTCCTTAAGCCCACCTGCGATAAAGAAAGGCTGAGTTAGTCCAATCGTATCCAGTTGAGCCCAGTCAAAGGTCTGACCACTCCCAGCCACAGGGGCATCAAAGAGTAGATAGTTTGCCTGAGAATTGGGCACATGACCCTCTCCATCCACCTGCACAGCCTGAATACTGGCACAAGGCAAATCCGCAAACAAATCATCTGCCACCTGACCGTGAACTTGAACCAAGTCCAAGCCAACTTTGTCAATGACTTCTAGCAGTTCTGCCCGACTTGGTGAAACAAATACACCAACCTTTTTGACATCTGCAGGAATAAGCTTTGCCAGCTCAACAGCCTGATCCAAGGTCACCTGTCTTTTACTAGGTGCAAAGACAAAACCGATGTAGTCGGCTCCTGCTGATACGGCTGTTTCCACCGCTTCTTTGGTCGATAGTCCACAAATCTTAACTTTTGTCAATCTGCAACTCCTTGATTCTTTGAGCCACATCCTCTGCCTGCATGAGAGCTGTCCCAACTAAAATTCCATTAAAGTATGGTGCTACTCGTTCCGCATCCTGCCCTGTGAAAATAGCAGATTCAGAAATGTACAAGCAATCATCTTTGAAATATTTAGCCAAATCTACACTGGTCTGCAAGTCAACTTCAAAGGTGGTCAAGTTGCGGTTATTGACCCCAATAATCTCAGCACCAAGTCTATGAGCCACTTCTAGTTCAGCTAGATTGTGAGTTTCCACCAAGACTTCCAGACCAAGCTCTGTCGCATAGTCATAAAGTTCCTTGAGGCGTTCTTCGGACAAGGCGGCCACAATAAGCAGGATGACTGTCGCACCTGCATTGCGAGCGCGGATGATTTGCTTTTCATCGATGATAAAGTCCTTGTTAAGCGTTGGAATGTTTACCTGACTGGAAATCTCCCGCAGATAATCCAAATGTCCTTTAAAGAAAACTTCATCTGTCAAAACAGAAATCATCACTGCTCCGTTTTCTTCATAAGTCTGGGCCTGTTGCACAATATCCACATCGAGATTGATATCTCCCAGACTAGGGCTAGCCTTCTTGACTTCAGCGATTACCTGTAAACGGTCTTGGTGTTGTTTTAGATAGTCAGCCAAGCGATAGGTCTGGCGCAGGGGCTGGATTTCCTCCAGCTCCATCTGCTCCACCTCACGCGCCTTCTGCTTCAAAATTCGTGCTAAAAATTCCTGACTCATTTTTGGTACTCCTGTAACAGTCTGAGTTTTTCAAGGGCCTTGCCACTAGCAATGACTTCGCGGGCCAAGGCAACTCCATCCTTGATGCTAGCTACCTTGCCATTAGCATAGAAACCAAGACCAGCATTCAAGACTGTAGTTTCCAAGAACGGACTTGGTTCGTTCTTGAGAACACTGAGCAAAATTTCTGCATTTTCCTGAGCATTCCCTCCACGAATATCTTCGATAGCGTAGCCTTCCATTCCCAAATCCTCTGGAGTAAAGCTTGACAAGGTGATTTCGCCATTTTCAAGAAGTGCGATGTTAGTTGTTCCGTTCAAGCCAGCTTCATCTAGCCCTTCTGGCCCAGCAACCACAATGGCACGTTTGCGACCCATATTTTTCAAAACCTGAGCTGTACTTTCTAGAAGTTCTGGACGGCTAATACCAAGAAGCTGTGTTTCCAAGGCCATTGGGTGAATCAGGGGACCAGTCAAGTTCATAATCGTTGGAATTCCCAATTCCAAACGAGCTGGCATGATGTATTTCATAGCTGGGTGCATATTTTTAGCAAAGAGAAAGACGATTCCAGTTTTATCAAAGACCTTACCTAGTTCAGCTGGTTTGAGATCAAGATTGATGCCCAAGGCTTCGAGGACATCTGCAGAACCAGATTTAGAAGAAATCGAGCGGTTACCATGCTTGGCCATGTGAACACCGCCACCAGCCAAGACAAAAGCTGCAGTTGTCGAAATGTTAAAGCTGAAAGACTTGTCCCCACCTGTACCACAGTTGTCCATGGCATCATGAATCTCAGTCGGAATGTGTTGGGCATGCCCTCTCATGACTTGAGCAATGGCTGTGCGTTCTTCAGGTGTTTCCCCTTTCATCTTAAGAGCCAAAAGGAGAGAAGCAATCTGCGCCTCCGTTACACGGCCAGTTACGATACGCTCAATGACATCCGTCATTTCCACACCTGATAAATTTTCAAATTTTGCTAGTTTTTCAATAATCTCTTTCATCCTAGTTTCCTCACTTTACAACCTTCTCGATAAAATTCCGAATAGAAGACAAGCCATCTGGCGTTCCAATGCTCTCTGGATGGTACTGGAAGCCATAAATTGGAAGTGTTTTGTGTTGAATTCCCATGATGGCTTGGTCATCAGTCGAACGAGCTGTCACTTCAAAGTTTTCTGGCATTTCTTCAATTAAAATACTGTGGTAACGCATGACCGCACGGCCATCCTCGATACCTTGATACAAAACAGATGGTGCTTCAAAGCTGATATTGCTCTGTTTCCCATGCATGACTTTTGGAGCCAAACCTAACTTACCACCAAAGACTTCTGCAATGGCTTGGTGGCCTAAACAAATCCCAAGAATCGGCTTCTTGCCAGCAAAATCACGAATCATATCTTCCATCTTTCCAGCATCAACTGGCCAACCAGGACCAGGAGAAAAGACCAGACCATCTGCTTTTCCAGCTTCTTCATACAGCCTGGGATCATCATTTCTCAAGACCTGTACCTCTGCAAAATTCCCAATGTACTGCGCCAAGTTATAGGTAAAAGAATCATAGTTGTCAATCAATAAAATCATGGTCTTAGTTCTCCAATTCTAGTCATAGATTTTGCTTTGTTAATGGTTTCTTGGTATTCGTTTTGGGCGATGGAGTCGTAGACAATCCCTGCCCCAGCCTGCACATAGGCTCTTTGATTTTTGAGAATCATCGTTCGGATGGCAATGGCGAAATCCATATCACCCGTCGCAGACAAGTAGCCGATTGCTCCTGCGTATACGCCACGTTTTTCTGTTTCCAGTTCATAGATGCGTCTCATAGCTCGAATCTTTGGTGCTCCTGAAACTGTTCCAGCTGGAAGTGTTGCTTTCAAGGCATCCATGGCAGTGAGTTCTGGAAGCAAACGCCCCTTGACCACGCTGGTCAAATGCATGACATAGCGGAAGAGCTCCACTTCCATATACTTGGTGACTTGGACACTGGCCGTTTCAGAGATGCGACCAATATCATTACGACCCAGGTCTACTAACATTCGATGCTCTGCTGTTTCCTTCTCATCCAAAAGCAGGTCTGTCGCCAAATCCTTGTCTTCTTCATCCGTAGCGCCTCTTGGTCGTGTCCCTGCAATCGGATTGGTTGTCACGATGCCATTTTTGACAGAAACCAAACTTTCTGGACTAGCTCCGATGATTTGATAATCCCCAAAATCATAGAAATAGAGATAATTAGATGGATTGGTCACGCGAAGATTTCTGTAGAAGTCAAATGGATTTCCGGTAACTTCTGCTGAGAAACGTTGACTGAGTACACATTGGAACATATCGCCATTACGAATCAAGTCACGAGCCGTTTCCACCATTTCCTCAAACTTTTGAGGAGCGATATGTGGTTTGAAGTCAAGTGGTGATAAATCCAAGTCTTCAAATTCATTTGGAGCAGGAATGCGTAATTCCTCAAGCACTTGGTTCAAGGCTTTTTCCAAGTCTTCTTGACTACGCTCACTATAGAGAGCATCCTCGATGACATGAATTTTTTCCTTCTTGTGGTCAAAGACCATGTAACTCTCATAGACGAAGAAATGCATGTCTGGCGTTCCAATTGTATCTTCAGGAATTTGACCAATTTCTTCATAAAGCGAAATCATATCGTAGCCAACAAATCCAATGGCTCCCCCACCAAAAGGGAGGTCTGAATGGTGCTGGCTCTTATGAGTCACTTCATAAAGAAAATCCAAGGGATCCTGATCAATCACTTGCCCATTTTGATAAAGGACCCCATTTTCAAACTTAATCTCAAAAACAGGATTATAGGCTAGGATAGAAAAACGAGCTGTTTCCTTGTCTCTCGGAATACTCTCTAAGATAACCTTGTGTTGCCCCTTTAGGCGCATATAAGCCAAGATTGGTGATAAGACATCTCCATGAATGATTCGTTCCATTGTAATTTCCCTTTCAGTTTCTTATTTTTAATTTTTTATCTTTTTCTATTTCCCTTAAATAGTGCGGACGGGAGGTAAAATTATCCAGTGGATGATTTTAGAAATCCATGAAATGAAAGACCTAATTTTTGAGCTCCTCGCTCATTCATTTCTAGGCTCAGGCTAAAATAGTTCCCCGAACTATTTTACTCTCAAAAATTCCGTTCTAGAGAAGCATCTTTGCTTCTATAGGATACCACTATGGCGGGAAATATCTTTTAAAAGCTCACTTCGTTCGCAAATTTTTTGTAGCAATCTATCTAGTGATGAAGCATAATTTAAAACTGACAGCCATATCTACGATAAATATATAAAAATCCCCACGCAAAATAACTTGCGTGAGGACGAAATTCGCGGTGCCACCTCAATTATAGGATTTCTCCTATCTCTCATTCCTGTCTCAGATACCTCCTGTAACAGGCTGTGCGATAAAGGGCACTCCCTTGAGAATTATGTTTTCTTCTCTCGTTTCAGATGGACCCAACCTTACAGCATTCTCTGCTTGTTTCCAGCAACCACAAGCTCTCTGTGAGAGAAAGGACTGTAATTTTTCCATCTATTATTTTTTAGCTTCTAGGTAGTCTGCAATCGCAGCTACGTCCTTGTCTCCACGACCAGAGACATTGATGATGATAATGTCGTCTTTACTTAGTTTCGGTGCACGTTTAACCGCTTCTGCGATGGCGTGCGAACTTTCAATCGCTGGGATAATTCCTTCAGTCTTGCTGAGAAGGAGCAAGGCTTGAACAGCTTCTTCGTCTGTCGCTGCCACATATTCCACGCGACCTGAATCTTTAAAGTAAGCGTGTTCTGGGCCAACCCCTGGATAGTCCAAACCAGCTGAGATAGAGTAAACTGGAGCCAACTCACCGTCTTCCTTAAAGACTGCATAGGTCTTCATGCCGTCGACAATTCCGATACTACCTTTTGTCATAGTAGCTGCGTGCTTGTCTGTATCAAGTCCATGCCCAGCAGCTTCTACCCCAACCAATTTAACTTCTTCATCAGCCACATACTGTGAAAAAGCACCAATAGCATTGGAACCACCACCTACACAGGCAATGACGTAATCTGGCAATCGTCCTTCTTTTTCTAAGATTTGATGACGATATTCTTCACTGATGATCTTTTGGAATTCATGAACAATGGTTGGATAAGGGTGCGGACCCACAGCAGATCCAAGTACGTAGAAGGCTTCAAGGTCATTCATCCATGCTCCAAAGGCTGCATCAACCGCATCCTTAAGAGTTCGTGTCCCTGTTTCAACTGCGTGAACAGTTGCTCCCATCATCTCCATTCGGAAGACATTGAGACGTTGACGCTCCACATCCTCTGCCCCCATGTAGACATCACAGGCCATACCAAACTTGGCTGCAGCCGCTGCTGTCGCAACACCATGTTGACCAGCTCCTGTTTCTGCGATCACTCGTTTTTTACCCATACGTTTGGCAAGAAGGATTTGTCCTAAAACATTGTTGAGCTTGTGAGAACCCAGATGGTTAAGGTCTTCGCGCTTGAGATAAATCTTAGCGCCACCTAGGTGATCTGTCAAACTTTCTGCAAAATAGAGCGGTGTTTCGCGACCTGAATAGTCTTTCAAGTAATGACGAAATTCTGCCAAAAACTCTGGATCATCCTTGTACTTGTCAAATGTCACTTCCAACTCATCCAACAAAGCCTGAATCGGCTCCGGTACAAAACTACCACCAAATTGTCCAAAATAACCTTTAGTTGTCATAAAATTTTTCCTCTTTCAGTATTGATTCCAAGATATGAAAAAGCCCACACACAGATTAGATTCTGTGTGAGGGCGTTGGTAACGCGGTGCCACCTCAATTATAAAGGGAATATTCTCCTTTACATCTCTACCTTGTCTAACAACAAGTTGCACTGTAAGGTGTGCGCACCGAATTTTCATTGTTTCAAATTCATTTTTAAAATCAGCCCACTTTCACTACTTCCAACCACCTGTTCACAATCACCACAGGCTCCCTGAAGATCAAAAATAGTTACTTTTCTGATTTGTTGAACTTATTTTAATACTTTGTTTTTTCTTTGTCAAGACTTTTTTACAATTTTTTTGATGAAGTTAGCACTTTTTCAGAAACTGTTTTGAAAGTCTCAATGATATAGTCCACTTCTTCATCGCTTAATTTAGTGTGAAGAGGGAGCGTAATTTCATTTTCAAAGAAGGCATAAGCCTTAGGATAATTCGCCATATCAAAGCCAAGATTCTTATAGGCTGTCAAGAGCGGAAGTGGTTTGTAGTGTACATTACTTGCAATTCCTGCTTTTGCTAATTCTTGGATGATAAGATTGCGTTCTTCTAAGCTCGCTCCTTCTACATGGGTGATGTAGAGGTGGCGTGAAGATTCTACAGTTTCAGTCTTGTGTGCCAATGGACGGATGCGAGAACCTGCAAAACCACGATTATAGCGGTCCACAATGTCCTTACGACGTTGTAACAAACTTGGATAGCGGTCCAATTGTACCAAACCAAGTGAAGCCATGATATCGGTCATATTACACTTGTAGGCTGGTGTGACGATATCATATTCCCATGAGCCCAGTTGCATCTTAGCAAGGGCATCCTTAGTTTGCCCGTGAAGGGAAAGAATTTGGAATTCCTTGTACATTTCTTCGTCATCAATCGCTGGATTGGCTTTCCAAGTGGCACTTCCTCCCTCAGCAGTTGTAAAGTTCTTAACTGCATGGAATGAGAAGGAAGTAAAGTCAGCGATAGAACCAGCTGGTTGCCCTTTATAAGTAGATCCCAAAGCATGGGCACTATCAGAAACAATCACGATACGGTTAAAGGCTTTTTGCCACTTGCTTGAAGCGGTAAAGAGATCACGTTTCTTCTCCACAACTTGGAACAAACGGTCGTAGTCGCAAACAATCCCTGCAAGCTCTACTGGGATGATCACCTTGGTCTTTTCAGTGATAGCTTGCTCAAGCAGGTCATAGTCCATCTCAAACGTATCTGCTTGGATATCCACCATGACAGGAGTTGCTCCCACGTGAGTGATGACACTACATGAAGCTGTATAGGTCATGGCTGGAACGATGACTTCATCACCAGGTCCCACTTCCAAGACGCGCAAAATCAACTCAAGAGCGGCAGTCGCAGAGTTGAGGCAGACGGTCTTAGGTGTCTGTGTATATTGAGACAAGCGACGCTCTAGTTCTTTTGTCTTAGGACCTGTTGTGATCCAACCAGAACGCAGGGTATCCGCTACTTCAGCAATTTCTGCTTCCGTAATATCGGGTGGTGAAAATGGAATATTGTAATTTGGCATTGATTTGCTCCTTTTATCTGTACTCATTTTCTTATGACTACTTTATTTTAGCACTTCAAACACGGTTTGAAACATGATTTTGATGTCTCCAAGGAAACTAAACTCTCGGAGATAGGCGAGGTTATAGCGCATCTTTTCAGGAAGGACGTGTTCGACATAGGCCTGGTCAACTGACAAACCTTTCTCCGTCATTTGACTGATGATGGTGTCCTCATCCTTGTAGTTGATGCTGGCTGGAGAGGTAATCCCTGCTGGCAAAAGCAAGGTCGCCATCATTTCAGGGCTATACTGCTCTGTGTAACGTGGCACTTCAGGTCGTGTACCGACAAAGGACATTTCGCCTTTTAGGACATTGACCAACTGAGGTAGTTCATCTAAACGGACACGGCGAATGAAATTGCCAACCTTGGTAATACGACTATCGTTAGCGGAAGTCACCAAACTTCCTTTTTTATCCGCATCCGTCACCATGGTACGGAACTTCCAAATCTTGAAAGGTCGATTGTACTGGGTCACGCGCTCTTGCTTGTAAATCACTGGCCCCTTGCTATCCAACTTGATCCAAATGCTCAAAATGAGAAAGATCGGAGAGGTCAGAACCAGTACAACCAAGGCCAAAACCCAGTCCAAGCAACGCTTGAAAATCAGCGAACCCTTCCTTTTAGAGACAAGCTGGTAGTAAGACTCAACCTCGCTTGATTTCATTTCCACGGGCAAGTCTTCCCATTTCAGCATGCTGTTTCTCCTTTGTTTTTATTATACTATTTGTCAACATTTTTCATTATACCACAAAATGGAAAAGGCGGTGAAAGAAATCTGTAATTTGAAGGATTTCCTTCTTTTACTCAATGAAAATCAAAGAGTATTAAGACATGGCCCCGGCTTGCAAGCTATACATCTTGTGATAGGTTCCTCCCAATGCCAAGAGTTCCTCATGGGAGCCGCTCTCGATAATGCGCCCCTTATCCAAGACATAGATGCAGTTGGCGTCTTGGATGGTAGAAAGACGATGGGCAATGGCAATGGTTGTTCGACCCTGTCTCATCTTAGCCAGCGATGCTTGAACCAAACTTTCTGTTTCAGAGTCAATATTGGCTGTCGCTTCATCCAAAATCAGGATTTTAGGCTGACTGGCGACTGTTCTAGCAAAGGCAAGAAGCTGACGCTGACCAGTAGAGAAGCTCGAACCACGCTCAGACACAGGTGCATCATATCCCTGAGGAAGTTCTTGAATAAAGGAATCTGCATCCACGAAGGCTGCCGCAGCCTGGACCTGCTCATCACTAATGTCTTGGTACATGGCGATATTGGACTTAATGGTCCCGTGATAGAGGAAGGGATCCTGCAAGACCAGACCAATGTTTTTTCTCAACTCTTCCTGACTGTAGTCCCTGATATCCACATCATCCAAGAGAACTCGCCCTGACTGGAATTCATAAAAGCGCATGAGGACATTAATAATCGAAGATTTCCCTGAACCTGTATGGCCTACAAATGCAATGGTTTCACCCTTGTTAACCGAAAAGGAAATATCATCCAGAATCTGATGTTTACCGTCATACGAGAAACACACATGTTCAAAACGGATATTGCCTTCTTTGACTTTAGCCTGGCCATTTTCTTGAAGAGGTTCATAGGTCCTCTCGTCTATCAGGGAAAAGACACGACCTGCAGAAACCATAGACGTTTGCAGGGTTGAGAAGTTTTGCGTCACTTCAATCAAGGGATCAAAGAGACGATTGATATACTGGATAAAGGCATACATGGTTCCTGCCGTTATTCCCAGATAAAGACCACGATAGCCAAAATAGGCCATCAAAACAGCGTATCCTAGGAGTTTCAGCAAACTCATGGCAGGGCGCAAAAAGAGGGCATCCAAGGCTACAGAACGGTTGGCATAGACCAAGTGTTCTTGGTTGATTTCATCGAATTCCGCCTGCAGGCGCTTCTCTTGATTAAAGGCCTGGATTATTCTGATTCCCTCGATGTTTTCAGCCAGCTTGCTATTGATATCTGACAAGAGACTTCTGGTTTTCTCAATGATTTTCACTGATTTTTTCCGATAGAGATTGACCAAAAGGAAAATCAAGGGGAGAAAGAGCAGGACTAAAGCCGTCAAACGAAAATCCAACACCAACATGGTATAAAGGGTTGTCAGAAAGATAAAAACTGCTGAAATAAAGCTAGATAAAATCCCCGAAAACATATCACTGATAGTCTCGGTGTCATTTGTCAAACGCGAGACGATAGAGCCTGCTGGCGTCTTGTCAAAGTAAGACATGCCCAGCTTCTCCATATTGGCAAAGGCATCTCGACGAATATCTCTAACAATGCTGTAGGAGACCCTCGTAAAAAGAAGATTGCCGACATACTGGACCAGAGTTTGTAGGATATAAAGGCCATAGTAGGCCAGCAAAACTGTCACAGCGAGTTGGTTGAGATTGCTGAGATACTGGTCGATAAAGTGGGAGGCCACAAGGGGAATGACACTTTTTATGATCGTAGTCGCTAGGAGAAAACTAAGTGCCAAAAAAGTCAGGAGTCCATAAGGCTTGATATAAGACATCAAGCGCTTCAATACAGCCCATTGTTCTTGTTTATTCTGCATCTTCTTCTCCTTTCATTTCTAACTGCTGAGACTGGTAGGTTTGGGCATACCAGCCATCCATAGCTAGCAAGTCTTCGTGCCTGCCTCGTTCGATAATTTGGCCATTTTGCAGGACTAAAATCAAATCTGCATGGACAACTGCACTCAGGCGATGAGCCGTAATAATGGTTGTCTTGTCCTTTCGCGTCTCCTTGAGGTTGTCGATAATCGCATACTCTGTCTTGGCATCCACGGCGGACAAAGAATCATCCAAAATCAAGATATCAGGGTCTAAAATCATAGCCCGACTCATGGCCAGACGCTGCTTTTGACCTCCAGAAAGACTGACTCCTTTTTCTCCAATCAGCGTATCAAATCCCTGAGGCATGGCTACAATGTCTTGGTAAACTTGGGCTAGCTTAGTCGCTTCCTCGACCGCTGAAAGTGGTAAATCAGGATTCCCAAAGCGTATATTGTCTAAGATTGAATTCGCAAAGAGGAACTGGTCCTGAGGAACATAGCCCATAAGACTACGAAGATCTGTCAGACGATAGTCACGAATATTATGACCGTTTAGGTAAATAGCTCCCTTATCCACATCGTATTCACGCAAAAGGAGCTTGATTAAGGACGTTTTTCCAGAGCCTGTCTGACCAACCAAGCCCAGAGTTTGCCCTTTTTCCAAACTAAAGTGAACATTTGTCAGTGTTTCCTCATTTTCAAAGGCAAAGCTATCAATGGCATACTGCAAGCGCCCGTTTTCAATGCCATCTAAAGGAAACTCAGGGTCTTGTACAGGTGATTCCTGAGACAAAAGTTCCTCAATCCGCTGATAGGAAACCTTCCCTCGCTGGGTAATATTAAAGAGGAAGCCAATGGCCATGAGAGGCCAGACCAGCATATCCAAGTAGCTTATAAAGGTAACTAGATTCCCAACCGTGATTTGCTCTTTCTGAACCATCAAGGAGCCGACCAAGAGCGTTAAAACATAGGAGGAACCAACAAATAAGAGAACCATAGGGTCAAAGAGACTATCGTATTTCATGGTTTGGAGGTTCTTTTGGAAGGTCAATTCATTGACTGCCTGAAAGGACTTCAACTCGTCCGCCTGATACCCGAAAGACTTGGTCACTTTAATACCTGATACAGACTCCTGCACCTTGTTATTGAGTTCAGAAAAGGCAGCCTGTGATTCGCCAAAAGCCTTGTGGGTCTTTCTCCCTAGACGACTGGTCGCATAAGCCATGAAAGGTAAGGGTAAAATGGCAACTAGAGTCATTTGCCACGAAATGCTAAAGAGCATGGTCAGCAAGGTCACCAGCGCTGTGATAGAGGCATCCACCGCAGACATGACTCCTCCACCTGCTAAACGAGTCAAGGCATTGATATCGTTGGTTGCATGTGCCATCAGGTCCCCCGTCCGATAGGTTTGATAAAAAGCTGGAGACATTTTTGTGAAATGTTCAAATAAGCGAGATCGCATAATCTGTCCCAAACGGTAGGAAGTCCCAAGGATATACATACGCCAAACATAGCGCAGATAGTACATCCCAAAGGCTGCAAGAAGCAAGTAAAATAGGGCAAGAAGGAGGTCCTGCTGGGTTAATTGCCCCAATGTGATGGCATCAATGACCCTCCCCATAACCATTGGGGGAATGAGGTTGAGGACGGAAACCAAGACCAGAGCCACAATCCCGACTAAATAACGGCGTTTTTCTAACTTGAAAAACCACCAAAGTTTTTGAATAATGGACATAACATCCCTTTCTGATTGCAAATAGAAACCTGAGGCCAAGACCCCAGGTTTTTCTTATTCATAGGTTACGACTGTGACCGCACCCTTGTCATACTCAGCGATAAAGATATTGGCTACATTGTCATGTCCTTGTTTGCTGAGATTATCAAGCAGCCACTCTTCGCTACGGCCAATCGTTTCCAAGACATCGACTTGGATCACACCGTCAGTCACAACTGGATACTTAGGATTTTCATCTCCTATTTGGACCACGATGAGTTGGCCATTTTGCTCCTGCACAGCGCGTTTGACCTGTTTCATCTGGAAAATCCCTTGGCTACGAAGTTTGAGAGCAACTTCTGCTGCAGACAAACCAACTGAACGACAGGCTTCTGGGTCAATCTGCCCATTTTTGATAAGGAGAGTTGGTTTTCCATCAATCAAGCGTTTGACAAAACGAACATTGTTATTGAGCCACTTGAGGGTCAAGACCAAAATCGTCCACATCATCAAAATCACTGCGTACTGCAGAATGCTGATTGAACTATTGTAAATCACCCCACCGATGATACCACCAAGAACATAGTTCTGAATTTGGTCTGTAGCAGAGTTAGGTGCTAGATTCCCCTTTCCTGTCACATTAATAACAAAAACAAGAGAGAAAAGACCCAGGGCCAGTTTGATTAAAATTTCCATATAATTGAGTGTCATTTGTTTACCTCCACCAATTCAATAGCGTCTGTTTGATGCAATTCTAATTTCTCTAAAAGATACTTGTCTGGTTGGCTCCCGTTCATGGCACGATAGAAATTTGAACCTACCTTGATAAGTGCTCCATCAGTGGCTGCAGAAGTATTGACATAAACTTCTGATTTATCCACTCCCAAGTCTTTGGAAACAACCTCTATGAAATGAAGGGAAGTTTGAAATTGGTTGTTAGAGGCTTGATTGGTCTGGTATTTTGAGATTGTCACCAAAAGCATGGCCACCAAGGTCAAGGCCAAAATCATGACCAATTCCCGAAACTTAGTCCCCTTTTTATCTCGATAGGCTTTAAAAGCAAAAAATCCTGTGATAGCTAGGAGAACAATTCCAAAGCCAATCATGATGCCATTTTGCTGACTGATTTGGCTAAGTACATAGTCATATGAGTAAAATTTCATTTATTTTCACTCCCTTTCATAAAATCATTCTTAATTATAAACGAAAGAGAGTGATTTTTCAAGCCATACGTTGGGGAAATGGACCTTTTTTTGGTATAATAAAATCTATAATCTGAATGAAAAAGGTAACTTTATGAAACTCATCTCATGGAATATTGATTCCCTCAATGCTGCCCTAACTAGTGACTCAACTCGTGCCAAATTGTCCCAAGAAGTACTACAAACTTTGGTCGCTGAAAATGCTGATATCATTGCTATCCAAGAAACCAAGCTTTCTGCCAAGGGTCCTACAAAGAAACACTTGGAAATTTTAGAGGAACTCTTCCCAGGTTACGAAAACACGTGGCGCTCTTCCCAAGAACCTGCCCGTAAAGGCTATGCTGGAACCATGTTCCTCTATAAGAAAGAACTTACGCCAACTATCAGCTTCCCAAAAATCGGTGCCCCTTCTACCATGGACTTGGAAGGTCGTATCATCACTCTAGAATTTGATAAATTTTTCGTTACCCAAGTTTACACACCAAACGCTGGAGATGGACTCAAACGCTTGGAAGAACGTCAAGTCTGGGATGTCAAATATGCTGAGTATTTAGCGGAGTTGGACAAACAAAAACCAGTCCTTGCAACCGGTGACTACAACGTAGCCCACAATGAAATCGACCTTGCAAATCCTGCTAGCAACCGCCGTTCACCTGGATTTACCGACGAGGAACGTGCTGGATTTACCAACCTTTTGGCAACTGGATTTACGGATACCTTCCGCCACATTCACGGCGATGTTCCAGAACGCTACACTTGGTGGGCACAACGCAGCAAGACTTCTAAAATCAACAATACTGGCTGGAGAATCGACTACTGGCTCACAAGTAACCGCATCGCTGACAATGTGACTAAGTCTGATATGATCGACTCAGGTGCGCGTCAAGACCACACACCCATTGTCATGGAGATTGAGCTCTAAGGAGAAAGCTAATGGACTATCAAGCTGTCATTCCTGAATTTGTAGTATCTGACCTCGAAAAGTCACGCCACTTCTACTGCGACTTGCTGGGATTCTCTGTCGAATACGAGCGTCCAGAGGAGAAATTTCTCTTCCTCTCACTTGAAGACTGCCAACTTATGCTAGAAGAAGGCAGCACAGAAGAATTAGCCCAACTAACCTATCCTTTCGGGCGCGGTGTCAATATTTCCTTTGGTATTGAAGATGTCCCTCAACTCCACCAAAAACTGCTAGAAGCTGACTATCCTATCCATCGTCCCTTAACCAAAAGAAAGTTTCGTGTTGGAGATTACTATATCTATCCTCATGAGTTTGCAGTTTTGGATCCAGATGGCTATTTTTTAAGATTTAGCGAGTAGAATAATAAAGATTTGGAAAAAGTCTTTAAAGTTAAAAAGGCATATTGTCAAGTGTTTAAAAACTTGATAATATGCCTTTTATGATGGAAAAAACCTTCTAAATGTTAGCCAATAAGTTAATTTTTGCCCATTTTTATTATATTTGTTCGTTTTTTAAACCAAAACACTAACAAAATATTTGATTTCTAAAGTTATTTAGTGTAAAATAAAAACATTGGCTCAAGCCTATTTAAAATTGAATATCATTTTACTTGTTTATGTCGTGAATTGGCACGACGTTTCTACAAGGTGCCGGAACACCTAACAATAAGTAAGTCAGAAGTGAGGTATGGTCGTTTTTGCCATGCCTATTTTGGGGACTTACTTAGAGATTAAGTAGGTCCTTTTTGAATATTTTTAATATTTCCCTTAATTAGTGCGGACGGGAGCAACTTCCTTCGGAATTTCATCCCTAATTTTTGAGCCAAAAGTCTCAAAAATTCCGTCATAGACAATAACAAACTTATTGTCTATGATACCACTACAACAGGAAATATTTGATAAGACTCGCTTCGCTCGTACTAGTTTTATCAAATATATAGTACTAGCAAACTGGATCACCATAGAAACATTTAACCAACAAGTAAACTGGCTTTTAGACTTTAGGAGGTCTTATGAAATTATTAGAAGAGCGCATCCTCAAGGATGGGCATATCTTGGGTGACAACATCCTCAAGGTGGATTCCTTTTTAACCCACCAAGTTGACTTTAGCTTGATGAGAGAGATTGGTAAGGTTTTTGCGGAAAAATTTGCTTCTGCTGGCATTACCAAGGTCGTAACCATTGAAGCGTCAGGTATTGCCCCAGCCATTTTTACAGCGGAATCCTTAAACGTTCCCATGATTTTCGCCAAAAAAGCTAAGAACATCACTATGAACGAAGGAATCTTAACTGCCGAAGTTTACTCCTTTACCAAGCAGGTAACCAGCACCGTTTCTATCGCTGGCAAATTTCTCTCACCAGAGGACAAGGTCTTGATTATTGACGATTTTCTTGCTAATGGCCAAGCTGCCAAAGGCTTGATTCAAATCATCGAACAGGCTGGAGCAACAGTCGAAGCTATCGGTATTGTGATTGAAAAATCTTTCCAAGATGGCCGTGATTTGCTTGAAAAAGCAGGCTATCCTGTCCTATCACTCGCTCGTTTGGATCGTTTTGAAAATGGTCAAGTTATTTTTAAGGAGGCAGATCTCTAATGCAAACTCAAGAAAAACATTCGCAAGCAGCCGTTCTTGGCTTGCAACACTTACTAGCCATGTACTCAGGGTCCATTCTGGTTCCTATCATGATTGCGACAGCCCTTGGCTATTCGACTGAGCAGTTGACCTACCTGATTTCCACAGATATCTTCATGTGTGGTGTGGCAACCTTCCTCCAACTCCAACTCAACAAATACTTTGGGATTGGACTTCCAGTCGTTCTTGGAGTTGCCTTCCAGTCGGTAGCTCCCTTGATTATGATTGGGCAAAGCCATGGTAGTGGTGCTATGTTTGGTGCCCTTATCGCATCAGGGATTTACGTGGTTCTTGTTTCAGGCATCTTCTCAAAAGTGGCCAATCTCTTCCCATCTATCGTAACAGGATCTGTTATTACCACGATTGGTTTAACCTTGATTCCTGTTGCTATTGGAAATATGGGAAATAACGTTCCAGAACCAACTGGTCAAAGTCTCTTGCTTGCAGCTATCACTGTTCTGATTATCCTCTTGATCAACATCTTTACCAAAGGATTTATCAAGTCTATCTCTATTTTGATTGGTTTGGTTGTTGGAACTGCCATTGCTGCCAGCATGGGCTTGGTTGATTTCTCTCCTGTTGCGGCAGCACCACTTGTCCATGTCCCAACTCCACTCTACTTTGGGATGCCAACCTTTGAAATCTCATCTATTATCATGATGTGTATCATCGCAACGGTTTCTATGGTTGAGTCAACTGGTGTTTACCTAGCCTTGTCTGATATCACGAAAGATCCAATCGATAGCACGCGCCTGCGCAACGGTTACCGCGCAGAAGGTTTGGCCGTACTTCTCGGAGGAATCTTTAACACCTTCCCTTACACAGGATTTTCACAAAACGTTGGTTTGGTTAAATTGTCAGGTATCAAGACTCGCCTGCCAATCTACTACGCAGCTGGTTTCCTGGTTCTCCTTGGACTCCTTCCTAAGTTTGGCGCCCTTGCCCAAATCATTCCGAGCCCTGTCCTCGGTGGTGCTATGCTGGTGATGTTTGGTTTTGTATCTATTCAAGGGATGCAAATCCTCGCTCGTGTTGACTTTGCTAACAATGAACATAACTTTCTTATCGCAGCAGTATCCATAGCTGCAGGTGTCGGACTCAACAACAGTAATCTCTTTGTCAGCATGCCGACAGCCTTCCAAATGTTCTTCTCAAACGGAATCGTTGTAGCCAGCCTACTCGCCATTGTCCTCAATGCAGTATTAAACCGGAAAAAGAAATAAGAAAAAGAGGTGTGAGCCTCTTTTTTGTTTCTTTATATCCTTACCTGTCTTTCTTCTGACCTTTGTCCTGTGACAAACATGGTAAAGGTGGCTTTGCAGACATTTCTGCCTTCTTGATTGGTGATATCGACATCCACGACGCAAGTTGTGCGTCCTTGGTGGACACATTCTCCTTTAATGGTCAGCACATCGTCGAGTTTTCCTGCTTTGAGGTAGTTGATAGAAGACTGGAGCGTCACTCCATCAAGCCCCAGAGATATGACCACCAAACCACTGATCTGGTCGCAAAGGGTAAAGAGATAGCCACCATGGGCATTGCCATAGTAGTTGAGAGACGAGTCCACTACTTTGGTCGTCACCACAACGTGACCATCTCTCATTTGTTCAATTTCGTAATTTTCAAAGGCAGATATAGCGTCAAAATGAAAGTCTTTCATCGTTTCCTCCTGATATTTCAAACGACACTATGATACTACTTTTTATAGGACTGTGCAAGGAGAAAGCTCCTAGTCTGGCAAAATTCCGACCTGCTCCACAAAGCGCATAAAGGCTGCCTGTCCTTGTTCTGTCTGCTTGTAGACTCCTGCGTCCTCAAGCACACGCGCAAAGATAGCACCAACAGAGTCCTTGACGATTTCAAGGGCTTTTTCTTTATCTGTTAGGGCTGGATATTGGGCTCTAAGTTGGTCTGCCCATTCCTGATGATAATCGGAAACTGTAACAGCTTCTCCCACGAGATAGCTAGCGACTTGCTCCACTTCTTCTTTCAGACGTGGTGGCAGGATAGCCAAGCCCATGACCTCAATCAAGCCGATATTTTCCTTCTTGATATGTTGGACATCCTTGTGAGGATGATAGATGCCATCAGGATGTTCTGCAGAAATCTGATTGTCCCGCAAGACCAAGTCCAACTCAAACTGTCCATCGCGTTTACGGGCAATCGGTGTGATGGTATGGTGTGGTGTGCCGTCTGTTTCTGACAAGATCTGCACTGCAGAATCTGAATACTGACGCCATTCCAGCAAAATCTTATCAGCCAAGTTGATCAATTCCTCTTTAGAATCCGAGGTCAAACGCAACACTGACATAGGCCACTTGACAATCCCTGCCTTTACCTGCTCAAAACCAGCAAATCGGAAGGTCTTTTGCAAGGGAGCCAATTCCATAGGAAACACGTGACGGCCTCCCTGATAGTGGTCATGGGTGAGAATAGACCCCCCCACAATCGGCAAGTCGGCATTAGAGCCAGCAAAATATCCTGGAAACTGCTCTACGATAGCCAGCAGACGTTCAAAACTCTGACGACTAATGGCCATGGGACGATGCTGGCCATCTAAGAAAATACAATGCTCATTAAAGTAAGCATAGGGCGAATACTGGAAGCCCCACTCCTGACCAGCCATTTCAAAACGGATAATACGGTGGTTGCTACGGGCTGGGTGGTTGACTCGACCATGGTAGCCTTCATTTTCAATACAGAGCTGACACTGAGGATAATTACTAGCTTGCACCAACTTGGCTGCCGCAATCTCTTTGGGATCCTTTTCAGGCTTAGAGAGGTTGATGGTAATTTCAAGTTCACCGTAATCAGACGGAACACGATAAGCGATATTTTTAGCAATGGCCTTGAGTTTGATGTAGTCATTCTTCTGACTGAGTTGGTAGAAATCCGCTATCGCTTGCTCAGGAGACTGGGCGTAGGTTGCCCAAAAGTCACGATTAACCTGACTCGGACAAGGGGTCACCAAGTCCATCAATTCAGCACCAAGGATTTCACGCGCAGTCTGACTATCCTCAATCGTCTCTAGTCGAACGGCTTCCTCAACCAGCTGGTCCTTGAGATCAATCAATTTATCCAGATTGGTCTCAACTTCCAAAACACCATCTCCCACTCGTGCCAAGACACGATTGGTCAGGTAGATTCGATCCATTTCCTGAAATGAACTTTCAGAAATGACATGTGTTACAAATTTATCTACTAAGGTCACCATAAAGCCTCCTTTTGACTAGTCAAGGACGCGAGTGCCACCTGCAACTTCAGCGATATAGAAGCTTGGAGCGTAGCCAACTACTTCCTCGTAGTGTTTGCCAACAGCTTCCTTAAAGGCATCGACAGAATCTTTTTGCACCAAGGCAATGGCACATCCGCCAAAACCTGCCCCTGTCATACGAGCACCGAGAACTCCTTCTTGTGTCCAAGCTGTGTGAACAAGAGTATCCAATTCCAAACCAGTTACTTCATAGTCATGCTCCAGAGAAACGTGTGACGCATTCATCAAACGACCAAATGTTTCCAAATCTCCTGCTTGAAGGGCTACTTGAGCTTTGAGGGTACGTTGGTTTTCAAGCACAGCATGGCGAGCACGTTTCAAACGATTTTCATCTTTAATCAGATAGCTGTATTGGTCAAAGGCCCACTCATCCAATTCACCCAAGGTCTGAATATCTAAAGCAACTTGCAATTCTTCCACTGCTTTTTCACACTCAGCACGACGTTCATTGTATTTAGAATCCGCCAATTCACGGCGTTTGTTAGTGTTCATGATAACAACGACATTGTCCTTCAAATCAAGTGGCACCAAATCATACTCTAAGTTGTTGGTATCAAGGTAAATAGCACGTTGATCAGCCCCCATACCAATAGCAAATTGGTCCATGATACCAGAGTTGACTCCGATAAAGTTATTTTCTGTTTGTTTTCCAATTTTAACCAAATCGAGACGCTCTAATTTTAAATCAAAGAGATGCTCTGCCACGACTCCTGTCAAGAGTTCAAGGGATGCTGAAGAAGACAAGCCAGCACCATTTGGGATATTCCCAAAGACATAGAAATCAAACCCTTTGTCAATGACATGGCCTGCTTCTTGCAAGAAATGAAGGACACCTTTTGGATAATTGGTCCAGTTATGCTCTTTTTCAAACTTGAGGTCAGCGAGAGGCACCTCGATGATGCCCTTGTCCTCAAAGTTAGCTGAGTAGAAACGCAAGACTTGGTCGTCACGCTTGCGAGCCGCCCCATAAGTTCCCAAGGAAATAGCAGCAGGAAAAACGTGCCCACCGTTGTAGTCCGTGTGTTCACCAATTAAATTGATGCGGCCAGGTGAAAAGAAGGTTTGGTCCGCTTCTTGACCAAAAACGGCAATAAAGTCTTTACGAAGGGCTTCAGTAGTAAGATGTTGTGTCATATGATTTCTCCTTTTACTGTCCGTTAAGTCACCTTAACGTGTAATCGTTTTCTTCTATTGTATCCAAGGGATTTCCCAAGGTCAATCCTTTTTACTAAAATTTTACTAAACTATCGGTAAAAGGTAGAAAAATATGATATACTAACTTAAAAGAAGGAGGATTTATGGCTACCTTAAAAGACATTGCACAGCTAGCCTCTGTCTCTATCGCGACCGTATCCCGCGTCCTCAATCGCGACCAGAGCCTATCTGTTACAGAAGAAACCAGACACCGTATTTTAACCGTTGCTGAAGAGCTGGGCTACACCAAGCACCTCAAGACAGGCGAGTCACACAAGCCTAAGCAAAAGATTGCCATTATCCAATGGGTCAGTGAACAAGGGGAGCTGGACGACCTCTACTACTACCAGATTCGCCTAGGCATAGAAAAAAGAGCCCAAGAACTGGACTATGATATCTTGCGCTATTTTAATGACCATCCTTTTACACTAAGCGAGGAGGTGATTGGAATTCTCTGCATCGGAAAATTTAGTCGAGCTCAGATTACCGCCTTCGAAGAATACCAAAAGCCTCTTGTCTTTCTAGACAGCGATACACTTTCACTAGGACATACTTGTATTATCACGGATTTTTACACTGCCATGAAACAAATTGTCGATTATTTCTTCAATCAAGGGATGGACCGTATCGGGATTCTAACAGGTCTTGAGGAGACAACAGACCAAGAAGAAATCATTCAGGATAAACGTCTGGAAAATTTTAAGAACTACAGTCAAACAAAAGGAATCTATCATGATGAACTGGTCTTTCAAGGAAGCTTTACTGCCCAGTCTGGCTATGACTTAATGAAAGAGGCCATTCAGAGCTTAGGAGACCAACTGCCACCAGCATTTTTTGCTGCCAGTGATAGTTTAGCCATCGGTGCCCTCCGTGCCCTCCAAGAAGCTGGAATCAGCCTACCAGACCGAGTCAGCCTTATTTCCTTTAATGACACCAGCCTGACCAAGCAAGTCTATCCTCCCCTCTCCAGCATCACCGTATATACCGAAGAAATGGGCCGAGCAGGGATGGATATTCTTAACAAGGAAGTACTCCACGGTCGCAAAATACCTAGCCTGACTATGCTGGGAACCAGACTGACTTTAAGAGAAAGTACAAGGAATGATTAAGATATTAGAATCTAGGCAAAAACTAAATTTCAAGATAAAATGAAGTAAATGTCCCCACAATAAAACGCATAGTATCAAGTTTTTTTAATGCCTGACACTATGCGCTTTTCACTTTTAAAGACTTTTCCCCAGCCTCTTTTCTAGTGTTGATGCCCATGGGGTTGCTCTAAGGCTGTTACCCTCCGCTTATGTTGCGCATGATTGCTTTGGCTGGTATCCACTTCGATTGTAATATTCTGCACACCTCTTTCTTCTAAGAGCTGACGCACTTGATTCTTTGTTTCCGTCATCTGCTCCCAATCTTCTAAACAGAGATGGATAATGGCATTATTTTCCAGACCATCCATGGACCAAATACTAAGTTGATTGACACTTTTGACATTGGTCAGAGCATCCAAATCCTTCTCCAAATCACCAGTCTCTACTCCTTCCGGCACAGCGTCCAAGAAAATCTTGAGTGTAGACCAAAAACGTGGAATGGCTTTTGTTAGAATGAAGATGGAAATGACAAGAGATAAGAGCGGATCAAGAATATACCAATCTGTAAATCGGAGGATAATCGCCATTAGAATGACAGCCAACCAACCAAGAGTATCTTCAAAAAAGTGCAGGCTGAGAATTGACTCGTTCTTTGTCTTTCCCTTGCGAACTACTAGACTAGCTAGCACATTAATACTGACTGCAATGATCCCTAGCCAGAGGATACCTTCATCATTAACGGGCTGTGGATTAAAAAGTTTAGTTATATTTTCCAAAATCACTAGGATGGATCCTGTGATAAGAATCACAGCAGTCACAAGTGCCCCTAAAAGACTAAATCGCTTGTAACCCAAGGTGTACTGCCTATCTTCTTCTCTATTTGAGATTGTTTCTAAAAAGGCCGATATGCCAATAGCTATAGCATCTCCCAAGTCATGGACAGAATCAGCAAGAACAGCACTCGAACCAAAGATGCCTCCTGCGATAAACTCAACAATAGCATAGCTTAAATTTAAGAAAAAAGCTACCCAAACAGTATATTTTGCCTTCATCTTTCTCATTCCTTTGTTATAATAGATTTATGAACACCTTGTTCATTATTATTATCTACTAAAACTCAAAGAAAGGATAGAAGCAAAATGTCAGCTTTATTCAGTTCTGAACAATTTGCCTCAAATGTCCATATGACTAATATTGACCGCCGTATCAGCAAAACAAAAAAAGCCATCTATCAAGCTTTTCTACAACTTTTGAACGAGAAGGGCTACGAATCCACTACAGTTCAGGATATCATTGATCTCGCAGATGTGGGACGATCCACCTTTTACTGTCACTATGAGAGCAAGGAACTACTTCTGGACGAGCTTTGCCGCTACCTCTTCCATCACCTCTTTGAAAGAGAGGAGTCCATTTCAACCGAGGATTATCTCGCCCACCTCTTTCTGCATTTTCAGAAAAATCAAGACCATATCACCAGTCTGCTATTTTCCAAAAATGACTACTTCCTCCGTCAACTCCATAAAGAGCTAGAACACCATGTCTATTCCCTGATGGCTAATGATTTAAAAGAAGCTCACCCTAATCTACCTACTTCTTACCTCCAACACTTAGTCGTGTCTAACTTTGTCGAGACATTGACCTGGTGGCTCAAAAAAGGACAAGACTTTACAGACCAGGAAGTTGTCCAATTTTATCTAGACCTTCTCATTCCTAAAAATTGAATAGCAAATAGAGCTCAGTTGCCTTATTTCTTGGTTACTGAGTTTTTTATCTTTTCAACAACAAAAGAGGACCCGCCGATCCTCTTTTTCATAATATAAAATCCTTGATTATCAACTCTGTCTGTTTTATCCCAAAACTTAAAACAGTACTTTCAAACATCTATTCTTAGTTAGGTAAATCCGTATTCTGCTTAGCAGCCTTGCTCCATTGATACCAACCAACTATACTGTTAATGAGATAAATCAAGTATTTCCCTTGGATTTGCAGGCTTTCTCCCCACCAGAGATAGATTGAAAAGACATTAGTTGCTGCCCAGAATATCCATTGTTCACGGTAAACAGCTGTCATGAGGATTTGGCCTACACCATTGAATGAGAACAGCGTAAGTTGGGAGACGAAGTTCGAATAGTGATGGGACAGTCTCCTAATTCAGAAAATTATACTGATGATCCTAATGGGCGCTAAAAATGCGAAGACCTATGAAGACCTATTTTGTATTAGTCAAACAAAAAATCCAAAAGAAATGGTATATGATTATGACCATGAAACAAAGTAAAATCAAACCGAGTGATCTGAGGAAGCACCCGATGATCATGAAACGTTATTAAACACAAAAGTCACCCATGTGAGTTCTTGCCAGAAGTTGAAGTTAATCCTTCAACCTGGAAAACCCGCAGAGGTGACTTTTTCTATACATCTCGATTTTTCTGGCAATAATCATTAACCGATAAATATGTCTGTGAATCACCCAGCGACTCCGCTATGTCCATAATCCGTGGTGGTAGTAATCCCACTCGCTGGACAAGTTCGCGATCGCTGAACAATTCCCGTGGACTGCCGGCGAAGCTAAACTTCCCGTGTTCCATAACATATACCGACTCAAACTCGGCGGCGACCCAATCCATGTCATGGGTGATGGTCACAACTTGGTGGCCCGAATCAGCCAACTGATGGAAAATTGCGGTCAACTTGCGCCGGCTTTCCCAATCAAGCGACATCATCGGCTCATCAAATAAATAAATCGCCGGATCCACTGCCAAAACTGTGGCAACGCTCAACAGCTTGCGTTCCGACAATGACAGGTCATATGGACTTTCAGCTGTTTTATCATCCAAGCCAACTCTTTTTAGAGCCTCTAAAGCCCGCCTCGTAATCGTGTCGTGGTCATCCATGACCTGCGCAACACTCCACTCCACCTCTCGTTGAACGTTCGGATTGAAAAGCTGATCGTCAGGATTCTGAAAAGTAATCCCAACCTTCAGTAACTTTTCGACTGGTTTAAGATCATTAAAATTTTCTCCATCGATCTTAATCACACCGGTTTGTGGTGTCAGTAAGCCCGTCAACAATTTGAAGAGCGTTGATTTGCCGGCACCATTTTGGCCGACAATCGCCACCATCGGATCGGCGAAGTGTTTGTCTTCAACATCCAAGCTAAAGGACCGTTCCGGATAAGTGAACGTCAGGTGGCTCAGTTCAATTGTGGACATAACGAACCTCCTTCAGATCAGCGTAATTCACCGGATACCGGCCATCAGCCAAGTGCCAATCCATTTTTTGAGCAAGTTGCTGGATTGTCGGGGCTGGAATCTGCCAGTCAGCTACCAAATGATTAAACACCTCACCCGGCCTGCCCTGGGCTACCATTTGACCCTCGTGCAGCACCCACACAACGTCGGCGACTTCGCACAAATCGTCAATTTCACTGGTGACAATGAAGACAGTCGTCTCTTTGACTTGGGCCAGCCATTGGAAAAATTGCCGGCGGCCAAGGGGATCCATCTCACTGGTCGGATCATCCATAATCAAAACAGCCGGATTAGCCACAATCGCCGTGGCAATTGCCAACCGCTGGATCTGACCACCGGAAAGGCTCTCGGGACGCAAATTCAGCTGTTCAATCAACCCCATTTGCGTGGCAACTTCTTCAACCCGTTTTTGAATCAGTCCTTCAGCCATTCCCTGATTAATCAAGTCAAAGGCGATTTCATCGGCAACCGTGTCTGCCAACCCGCTTAGTTGGCCAGCTGGATTTTGCAGTACAACTCCATTCATGGCATTATAAACGGGCCAATTGTCGGACACTCGCTGGCCAAACATGTGCCAGTCGCCCTCAATCTCAGCAGACACAATTTTGGGAATGACCCCTGCCAGTACACGGCACAAAGTCGATTTGCCGGAGTGGCTATTCCCGATAATCCCAACCACCTGGCCGGTATGAACCTCCGCGTTAATCTGACGCAGTTGTGGTTGCTCAGTACCCGGATAACGGGTGGTCAAATTTTCAATTACAATCCGTTTATCTTCGTCCATATCTTCCACCCAATCAATAAAATTGCCAATCCAGTCAGACCAATGTGCAGCGTCCGCGACAGGCGATACACGCGCTGGGAGGTTCTGACAGTCCGGTTGAGATTATCAAAACCTCTCAGTTGAAGAGAAATCGACCGCGTCATCGATTGATCCAAGGTCTTAATCACCAATGGAATTAGAACCGGCAGGACTGACTTTAATTTCTGAATCAACGTTTTTTGCGGATTGGTTCCGCGAACTTTTTGTGCCTGCTGGATTTTCCGCATATTGCGCATCATTTCCGGCAAAATATAACACACCGACATCAAAACGTAGACGGTTTTATAAGACAATCCGGACAGTTCCAAATAGGCCGCGTTTTCTGAAATACTCGTGGTCACCATAAAAAAGCCACTGGTCAAAATAATCACCAATACTCGACAACCCAGAGTGGTGGCGTAAATCAGGCCTTCTTTGTAGAACGACACCCCAAGCACAGAAAACAGCACAGTTTGATTCCGACTGTAAAATAACCCTTGGATGATCAGCATGGTGCAAATCAGAAACAGGCTGAATCCCAGCGCCTTAAAGGTGGTAGAACTCAATTTGGAAAATAACAATAGCAGTGTTGCGACAAGAATTAATCCGGCCTGAAGCAATAAATTCATACTGGCAAAGCTCAACAACGTCATGTCCAAGATGAACAAGAGCTTAGTAATCGGATCGATCACCTGGTACCACTTGAGCTTGTCCCGTGGCGCTCCAGAAATCAATGTTTTATCAGTCATCATTTATCATCTCTAAAGAAGTGCTCCATCCGCTTCGGCAGCTGACGATAGATGAAGAATGCCAGGTAGGCCACGCAGACTTTATCCAAAATATCCAAGACAAACTCATCGGTAAATGAGGCCAGCCACACTGGTACATGATTGGCGACCATTACCGCAAACAATGAGTCACCCCAAGCGATACCGGTCTGACCACCCCAAAAGATGACATTGAGAGGCGTTGAAATGACAGCTGAAACGATGGCAATAATAATAGCAGAAACAAATACTCGTCGCGCTGACGAGAACCACCCATTGGCGTGCAAAACTCCGACAGCAATCCCAATTCCGATACTGGTAATCGCATACACGGTTGAAATTGGCGATAAGGTCAGCCCATAGATCACGTTGTTGATGAAACCACTAATGGCACCGGCAACCGGCCCAGCCAACATGCTGGTAAGAAAGGTTCCCAAAGACCCCAGCCAAACGGGCAACTTTAACCCCTCCGCCAAGGCTTTGGCAACATAGTTAATCCCCACGGCAGCGGGAATCAAAGTCATGGTGGCAGCACTTAACTTAAATTTCCACATACTGGTACGATGAATCGGTTCTGTTTTCATAATCTTCTCCTTTTGTTTTTAAAGAGCCGTGTCTGGATAGACTTTCGGACGCAACGCTCTATTATATATTTACTGAACTGTCTATACACAAGATTTCCATCCTTAGTCGACATAAGCTGGAAATCTTTATTTGTTAAGTAGTTCACAACACATTATACACTTATTTTGTGAATAGTCAAGTGTATTTACAGTGAAATTTTAGAAAATCCTGAAAATTTTCTCTTTCTTTCCATTTTAGAGGACATTTAATAACTCTAACATAAAAATGCTCAGACGAAATTGTCTGAGCATTCTTCTATTTAGTCGTTTAAGGAAGTTGAGTTCAGCATTTTTAAGTTATTTCTTCAACAAACCTTGTTCTTGTAGAAACTCCTTGGCTACTTGTTCTGCTGACTTGCCTTCAACACCGACTTGGTAGTTGAGCTGACTCATCTGGCTTTCAGTAATTTTACCAGCCAATTTATTGAGAACTTTCTCCAACTCAGGATGCTTCTTAAGCAAAGCTTCTTTCATGAGTGGCGCTCCTTGATAAGGTGGGAAGAGTTGCTTGTCATCTTCCAAGACCTGCAAATCATAACGCGCCAATTCCGCATCAGTCGAATAGGCGTCCGTGATTTGAATATCACCTGACTGAATAGCCTGATAGCGAAGGGCTGGTTCCATCGTAGCTACATTGAGATTGAGACCATACATTGATTGTAAGCCCTTATTGCCATCTTCACGGTCATTAAACTCAAGTGTAAAACCTGCCTTCAACTGCCCTTCTACTTTTTTCAAATCCGAAATGGTCTTCAAACCATATTCTTGAGCAATCTTTTTCGGAACAGCTACAGCATAGGTATTTTGATAAGACATAGGTTTGAGATAGGCTAGATGATCCTGCTTGGCAATGCCATCACGCGCCACCTGATAAACCTGCTCTGGCTCATGACTAACCTTGGGTGATGGTTGAAGCAAACTTTCAGTCACCGTACCAGTAAATTCAGGATAGATGTCAATATCACCTTTTTTCAAAGCTTCATAAAGGAAACTTGTTTTCCCAAAATTCGGTTTAACAGTCGCAGTCATACTGGTATTTTCTTCAATCAGTAACTTATACATGTTGGCCAAAATTTCTGGTTCTGGACCTATTTTCCCAGCAATAACCAGGTTCTCTTTCTCTTTTTGAGCCAAAAGAGCTGGACTATAAGACAGACCAAGCAATAGCGTCACCAAGGCAAAACCAGAGAAAATCGTCCGTAATTTTGCCTTTTCCATCACTTTTAGTAGGAAGTTAAAGGCAATGGCCAACACTGCAGAAGAAAGGGCCCCAATCAAAATCAGACTGGCATTATTACGATCAATTCCCAAAAGGATAAAGGAACCTAGTCCCCCTGCACCAATCAAGGCCGCCAAGGTTGCCGTACCAATAATCAAGACCGCTGCCGTCCGAATCCCAGACATGATAACAGGCATGGCAAGTGGAATTTCAAACTTCTTGAGTCTCTCCCATCTGGTCATCCCAAAGGCAATCCCAGCCTCTTGCAGGCTCGGATCAATTCCCTTCAGCCCAGTGATGGTATTTTGCAAAATCGGAAAAATCGCATAAATCACTAGAGCTGTCAAAGCTGGTAAAGTCCCAATCCCCATCAAGGGGATAAAGAGTCCCAACAAGGCCAATGACGGGATGGTCTGGAAAATCCCTGCAATCTGTAAGACCCAATCCGCCAACTTCTCATGATAGCGAAGATAAACAGCCAAGGGAATAGCAAGCAAAATAGCTAGTAACAAGGTCAAAAGTGACAACTGCAAATGTTGAGATAGGGCTGTCACCCAATCACCAAAACGATCCTGAAAAGTTGCAATTAAATTAGTCATGAATGCTACCTCCAAACAAGTCTGCAACAAAGTCTGTGGCAGGCGCTTTTAAAATTGTCTCGGGATTCGCCACCTGACGAATCTCTCCATCCTGCAAAACGGCAATACGGTCCGCCAACTTCAAGGCTTCATCCGTATCATGGGTTACAAAAATCGTTGTCATCCCAAACTCTTTATGCAATTCTTTAGTCAGAACCTGCAACTGTTTTCTCGAAATAGCATCCAAGGCTGAAAAAGGTTCATCCATAAGCAAAATCTTAGGCTGACCAATCATAGCTCGAACAATACCAACTCGCTGCTGTTCTCCACCAGATAATTCACTCGGAAGTCGATGCCCATACTCAGCTACTGGTAAACCAACCTTAGCCAAAAGCTCTTCTGTTTTCTGAGCAATTTCTTCCTTGCTCCAGCCCTTCATCTCAGGAATGAGGGCAATATTTTCCGCAACCGTTAGATTGGGAAACAGAGCAATGGCCTGTAAAACATAACCAGTAGAAAGACGAAGCTCACGCTCATCATAGTCTTTGATGCGCTTGCCATCCATGTATATATTTCCATCAGTTGGTTCCAAAAGACGGTTAATCATCTTGATCATGGTCGTCTTACCAGACCCAGAAGGCCCAACTAAAACCATGAACTCCCCATTCTCAATCTGTAAATTGACATCACTCAAAACATCTTTTTCTGTATAGCGTAGCGCTACATTTTTGTATTCAATCATGTTCTTCCTCTTTTAAAACTTATCTCTATTGGTCAAGGCTTCTATCCTAGGCAAAACTTCCTTATTATTCCAATACTACAAAATTTTCCCGTTTTCTAGACGGAAAATATCGTACTGGGCACAGGCATCACCATCAATCTGAGTCTGATCAGAGCTAACCACGTAGTTTCCTTGTCCTAAGAGTTGGAAAACAAAGTCAAAAGTGACCTTTGCTTATAAACAGCTAATTTGATCTATCTTAAACCTCATTTTCCTGCTCTTTCAGATTAGCCAAAATTCTTTCTTGAAAACCTTCAAACTGACGAATTTCCTCTTCTGAAAATCCTTTGTAACAGATAGTATCCAATCTCTGACTGACACGTTGCCCAACTTCTTTCTGAGACTTGCCCAACTCTGTTAAAACTAAATACTTCTTACGCTTATCTTCTCCACACGGACTGACAGTTACAAGATTTTGTTCCTCTAGATTTTTTATCATAGTCGTCAGCGTATTATTAGCAAGCCCAGTCGCAAGCGCAATGTCTGTCGCTGTAGCACAGCCTGTCTCACTATTCCATAAAACCGCTAAAATCTTTCCCTGCTCACTCCGATAAAGAGAGTCAGGGTCTTGTCTTAGTAACTTTTGAAAAATCCGCCCATTCAACAAACGAATATGATGGGCTACCAAATGACAATATTTCATGAAATCTCCAATTTATTTCCATATCGATACGAATAAAAAATATTATAGTACTTATTATTCTAATTGTCAATTATTTCGATTTAGAACTAATTTTTCTCAGTAAAAAATCTCCTACTCAAGGTAGAAGATTTCAATCTTATAAACTTAATCCGTCATGTCCGATACCAAAGTTCGATGCTCCAATGGAATGCTGCACATAACTAGCAAGAAAATGAAACCTGACTGAATCCAGAAAAGGGCCAAGTCAAAGATTCCATGCACAGCAACCACTGTAAGGAAAGATAGATAAAGACCGATAATCGGACGTTTCCCCGACTCCTGACTCATATCCATCATCAAGCGAACAGGAGCAACAGAAGACAAAACTAATAAAATGGTCCCCACAATTCCGTAACTCAGAATCGTATCAATATAAAGGCTGTGAGCATGTTCATGATAAGGAGCATTTATCCGAGGATACGAATGCATATAGGTCAATGGCCCCTCACCCCAAAAAGGATTTTGCTTAAACAAGGCCATCCCAGCATCCCAGATAGAAATGCGTTCTTCCATAGAAGAGTCTAAAGTCCCCATCCGAACTCCTAAATCACTAGAAAAGAGGAAACTCAATCCGATTGCGAAGACCCCAATACTAAGCCAAAAGGCCTTCCAGTTTTTAATGGTCGTAAAGAGATAAATAATGGCTCCAGCGATAATAGCAGGAAAGGCAGTTCGATTTTGCGTAAAGTTCAAACCAAAGAGATTCACAAAGCCTGCAAACACACAGAATACTTTCAACCAATTCAATTTGGTCGTTGTAAACAGATAGAAAGCAATCATTATACAGAAACAACAAATAATTCCATAATAATTAGGATTAAAGAAGGTCACTTCTGCACGATTCTGATGCCACACCTGCATATTGGGTGAAAGAAAAGCATAGTTGAATTTCTTCACAATTTGGAAATGTTCTAAACTCGCAAAAGCAGCTGACAAGACGCTACCAAACAAGACGAGCTGCAAAATCAATCGAAAGAATTTATGTGATAAAATCGACTGATAATGCAAAAAGAAAACAGTAAATAGAAAAATTCCTACTGAAGCCACAACTCCCATCCAATTTTGTGCAAAAACGGATATAACAGTACTATAGCCAAGAAAAAGAAGCAGCATCGGATGCTCCCCCATTTTCTGAAGAATACTTTTCATGTCTCCTGTGAAAATTAAACTGATAATATATAAACAGAATACAACTACAAAAAGATAAAAGGGTAAAAAGATACTCAGGATAATTCCCAATAAAATCAGCTCTTTACTAGACAACCCTTTCAGCTTTTCAATAAAGCCTATTGATTTCAAAATGAATCCTTTCTCTCCAAATCAGTTGATTCAGATAATAGTAAGCTATCCTATATTGTACCACTTTTTTAGCAATTTGAAAACAAAGGAAACGCTTCCTAGTTAAAAAAGGAGCAAAAATACTGAGATTTCACACCTCAAGCTTAATGACTACATTTACTCTAAGAAAATCATACCGTAAATACTAGGCATATGTTAAAATAGTAGTAATTAAGCAACTAGCCAAACTAGATTCAAATCAGATACTATTCCTAAAGAAAGGAAACACTATGAAATCTTACCAAGCTGTCTACCAAATTCTAGCTAAAGATGCCAACTATATCAGCGGAGAAAAAATCGCAGAAGAACTATCCCTCAGCCGAACATCAATTTGGAAAGCCATCAGGCGGCTAGAACAAGAAGGCATTGAAATTGATAGTATCAAAAACAAAGGCTATAAACTGGTGAGTGGAGACCTTATTCTTCCAGAGATTCTAGAAGAAAACCTTCCAATTAAAGTCAGTTTTAAACCCGAAACAAGATCAACACAACTCGATGCAAAAGAAGCAATTGATTTAGGAAATGAAGCAAACACCCTCTATCTAGCTTCCTATCAAACAGCAGGACGAGGCCGTTTTCAACGCTCCTTCTACTCCCCACAAGGTGGCATTTATATGACCCTCCATCTTAAACCCAATCTCCCCTATGACCAATTACCATCCTACACACTACTTGTAGCAGGAGCTATCTACAAAGCCATTAAGAACCTAACATTAATAGATGTCGACATAAAATGGGTCAATGATATCTACCTAAACAATCATAAAATTGGAGGAATCCTTACTGAGGCAATGACGTCTGTAGAAACTGGCTTAGTCACAGATATCATTATTGGAGTAGGAATCAACTTTGCTATTAAAAACTTCCCTCAAGAATTAAAAGAAAAAGCTGCTAGTTTATTTAAAACACCAGCACCTATTACCAGAAATGAATTAATCATAGAAATCTTGCGCACTTTCTTCGAAACACCAGCAGAAGAACTATTATACCTATACAAAAAACAGTCATTCGTTCTAGGAAAAGAAGTTACTTTTACACTAGATCAAAAAGACCACAAGGGACTGGCTAAAGATATCTCAGAAAATGGCAAACTTTTAGTTCAATGTGATAACGGAAAAGAAATCTGGCTCAATAGCGGAGAAATTTCACTCAAGAGTTGGAAGTAATAATAAACTAGCACAACCATAAAATCGACAATATATAAAGATTTTAGCTTTTCTGCAGCCCACTACAGTTGACAAAGAGCCCAAAAAAACTTCAGATAAGTAATCCAATTAAGTTTTACAAATCTGAAGTTTTTATTCTACTATTCTTAAAAATATAAAAAAAGAGGGTTATAAACCCTCATACAAACGGAGAATAAGGGATTCGAACCCTTGCGCCAGTTACCCGACCTAACGATTTAGCAAACCGTCCTCTTCAGCCTCTTGAGTAATTCTCCTATTAATGGGCACGAGTGGACTCGAACCACCGACCTCACGCTTATCAGGCGTGCGCTCTAACCACCTGAGCTACGCGCCCAAGTTAAAAAACTTGGTAATTGAACAAAGTTCAAAGCGGGTGACGAGAATCGAACTCGCGACAACAGCTTGGAAGGCTGTAGTTTTACCACTAAACTACACCCGCATACATACTATTAATAAAAATGGCGCGAGACGGAATCGAACCGCCGACACATGGAGCTTCAATCCATTGCTCTACCAACTGAGCTACCGAGCCTTATTGCGGGAGCAGGATTTGAACCTACGACCTT
Organism: Streptococcus mitis; assembly: GCF_946190325.1. GTDB lineage: Bacteria > Bacillota > Bacilli > Lactobacillales > Streptococcaceae > Streptococcus > Streptococcus mitis_CF. Next base: position 82,509 of record NZ_CAMHZR010000006.1, read on the forward strand.
CGGGTTATGAGCCCGACGAGCTACCGAGCTGCTCCATCCCGCGTTAATAGAAAAGGAGGATGTGGGATTCGAACCCACGCACGCTTTTACACGCCTGACGGTTTTCAAGACCGTTCCCTTCAGCCGGACTTGGGTAATCCTCCATATTATTTAAATGGACCTTGTAGGACTTGAACCTACGACCACTCGGTTATGAGCCGAGAGCTCTAACCAGCTGAGCTAAAGGTCCAACAAGATCAATATAGCGGCGAAGGGGATCGAACCCCCGACCTCCCGGGTATGAACCGGACGCTCTAGCCAGCTGAGCTACACCGCCATGTATCGGGAAGACAGGATTCGAACCTGCGACACCTTGGTCCCAAACCAAGTACTCTACCAAGCTGAGCTACTTCCCGAGTTAAATAGAAAAATGCACCCTAGAGGAGTCGAACCTCTAACCGCCTGATTCGTAGTCAGGTACTCTATCCAGTTGAGCTAAGGGTGCTCATTAGTTTATGCCGAGGACCGGAATCGAACCGGTACGATCGTTACCAATCGCAGGATTTTAAGTCCTGTGCGTCTGCCAGTTCCGCCACCCCGGCCTCTCTAAGCGAACGACGGGATTCGAACCCGCGACCCCCACCTTGGCAAGGTGGTGTTCTACCACTGAACTACGTTCGCACTGTTTTCTTCTATCTAAAAATGCCGGCTACATGACTTGAACACGCGACCCTCTGATTACAAATCAGATGCTCTACCAACTGAGCTAAGCCGGCTCATTTATTATATCTTAATGCGGGTTAAGGGACTTGAACCCCCACGCCGTTAAGCGCCAGATCCTAAATCTGGTGCGTCTGCCAATTCCGCCAAACCCGCATATATGACCCGTACTGGGCTCGAACCAGTGACCCATTGATTAAAAGTCAATTGCTCTACCAACTGAGCTAACGAGTCTAAAATAACTTACGTTATCTTAAACGGTCCCGACGGGAATCGAACCCGCGATCTTCGCCGTGACAGGGCGACGTGATAACCGCTACACTACGGGACCTTTGGGAGTTAACGGGATCGAACCGCTGACCCTCTGCTTGTAAGGCAGATGCTCTCCCAGCTGAGCTAAACTCCCTAGA